>NZ_JAMYSG010000011.1:0-205562 GCF_040321815.1 Mesorhizobium sp. M0239 | reverse complement strand
CCGGCCTCAAACCCGAGCCGCAAGGCACCCCACATTGGCCTGACCCTCCCTCCTTGCCCCTATAACTTAATAACGCAACGGGCCCCTTGCGGGGGAGATCGGCTAATCACCCCCGCCTTTTCATCACCCTTGCATGCCGTCGCCACACCCACCAGTCCCACACGCGCTTCCTGAAACTGCGCTTCATCGCGGTCATGGTCATAGCCCCAGCAGCACGCGGCGCTGGCCGGTGAGGCTGCCTGGCGCGAGGTCGGTCTTGATGGTGCCGGCGGTGCCGTTCCGCTGTTCGAGTTCAGCCCGCAATGCCGCCTCGCGCGCCTGCACGTCCTTGTCCTGCGCCGTCGGCGTTGGCGGCAACGGCTTCAGTTCCGGTGGTTTTTGAAACAGACACATGGTTCCAGCCTTCTCCAAGATTAGAGGTTCTTGTCCAGTCGTAGAGGAAAAAGTCTTCGCCGTTGCGGCCGTAACCCGGCAACAGGCAGCGTTGCGTCGCGCCGAGCCGACCGAGCCAGCGCAGCGCCAGTTCATTGGCGGCCAGCGCCCGCGCCTCGACCCGCCAGGCGTCCCGCGCCGCGACCTGAGGCCCAAGCACGGCGTGAAAGAACCCGGTGATCCCAGGCACGCAGCGCTTCATGCGGCGCGTGCCCCAGCTCCAGGCGATCCACAGGCCGCCGCGCTGTTCGGCAGCGCCAAAGCCGGCCTCCGGATTGCCGTCCAGCTCGGCGACATAGGCAAAGTCCTGCAGCGCTGTCAGCGCCAGCAGCGCCGGCGACCAATGGTCGAGCTGGCAGTCGATCTCGGCCCGGTCCTCAGGGCGCAAATTGGCTGCGATGTAGGACAGGTCGCGCAGCGTCGCGGGTATGATGCGAAGGGGCATGAGCAGGCCTGAGCAATAGAATGCAGTTCTCGCTTCCGGGCGGCGTCTCGGCGGCCTGCGCACTTGACCGTCCCCGTCGCCAGTGACCTACTTCGGACATCGACGGCTATCCAGGAGACGGGCGAATGGACATTCGAGCGACACTGACGCAGCTATGCGATGCCTTCAACGCGCACGATCTCGATCGCATCATGGCGTTCTTCGCCGACGACTGCGTCCTGGAGATGCCGAGGGGAGCCGAGCCCTGGGGAACCCGTTGCGAGGGCAAGCGCAACGTACGGGACGCGCTGGCGACACGCTTCGAAGGCCTGCCCGATGTCCACTACGGCAAGGCTGAGCACTTTGCCGACGAGGCTGCCGAGACCGGCATGTCGAAATGGACCCTCACCGGCACCACCCGCGAGGGTGTGAAAAAGGAAGTTCGAGGCTGCGACTTCTACACGTTTCGCGACGGCAAGGTGATCCGCAAGGATTCTTATTGGAAGATCGTGGAGTAGCCACGAGATTGCAGCAAGGGCTATTGCCGCCCCAATGACCAAGGCGTGTCGGAGCGATGATCAGCCGGACGGCTGCCCCTTCGAATGCGCGGCTTTGAAGGTCGCTTGGACCTTCTTTGCGTCAGAAAACGCCGCTGCAATCTTCTTTTTGGTTTTATCGATTGCCGCATTCAGTTCGTGGGAGTTTGGCTCATTCAGCCGATCGGCGAGGTGATCGAGCTTTCGCCGGGCGATTGGGTCGTGGATCTGGCTGCGATTCATGACTATTCTCCCTACGAGATGGTTGATGCTTAGCGCGACTGGCGTACCTGGGGTTCAACTCAGGAACGAAATAATGCTTTCGCTTGACCCAGATGAAGCCGTCTGCCCTGGATATGACAGCCACATCTATCGGGCCGCCGACGGTTTCCATCCCCCTCGAAACCTTCCTCTTTATCGACGTCAGGTTCACCAACGCCTCGGCCATCGTGGCCAGCTCCGGCTTTGGCATAAATTCCACCATATCTTCAATAGCGGACTTTGACTGCGACCGTATGTCAGCGAAGGTCGAATTTGCAAGTTCGCCTAAAAAGGCGTTCTGCGCCTCCTCTGCCTTAGCGCCCAGCGCCGCCTTATCCTCTTCGCTCATTTCAAGGTTGGCCAAAATGTGCGTGCTGATAGACGGCACAGTGTTTATACAGAACTGCATGATGTAGCGCTCAATGCCCTCGTCAAGGCCGTAAAGGAAGCGCTCAACCATCTCTTTTTGGGCAAACGGAATAACGCGCGCACGATCCCCGTCACGATCAATGTCGACCGTGTTCGTTTCGATATATTTCAGGCGGCCGAAGGCCATGCCATCAATTTCGAATGAGGCAAGACTCGGAAAGATATCCTTCTTTCCGAACCCGGCCACGACGACGCCTGTCTCACCTCCGGACAGCCAATCTTTCAGGACCGCATTCCTCGCGATACCAACAAGTCGGGCTATCATTGCCTCGGACTCGCCATGGAAATTCGCTGCCACTATCGAAGTCATGGCTGCCATCTCGGTATCGCCAATGGCCGGAGGGCCTTTGGAGCCATCGGGACCCAAGAATTTTCCGTCCGGCCGTTTTGCAAGAACACGCTCGAACAATGCGACCGACTCTTCAAAAGCAGCCCGAAGATTTTTCATGAAATCGTCTTGCTGAGCTAGCGGCGGCGCGTTGACCAACTTTTCTAACTTCTCCTGCACACGCCCCTTAATCCGGTCCAGGACCGGCTCGATCATGTTCGATAGGGAAGCCTCAAGAACCTTCTTTGGAGATTTCACGCCCCATTCACAGAGGAACCGAAGAAGGTCAAACCCAGCGGCTGGAAGCCGATCGAACTCTTGATAGCGCTGCCTGTAGTCTGCAATCAGCATCGGCAGCGGAGCCTGCATGAACTGCATGCCGTGATAGATCATCACGCCAATCGGCGTGGGGCCGCATAGATCGAATAGCTTGTCAGCCGAGTCATAGATCTTCTGCTCTTCGCTGCCGGCTGAAATGGTAACGGCGCTGTCCGTCGCAAGAGCAACAGCCATTTTGTTCAATATTGCGATTTCAGCAGTCATACTCGCCCCTCCGTGCGGGACTAGAACTGAGTCGCAATGAAAACGCAAAATAGGTCGAGTTTTACGCGAAACGCGCGTGCTCGGCCCAGTAAGTATTCCCGTTTCGATTAATTCCACAACGGATGTCCGGCCGCTTTCGACTTCACCTGAAAGCCCCCAGCGGATCGCTCTGTTCCGCCGGCCTTCTCGCCGACCTGAACTCAGCCGGGTCGACCACCGCCTCGCGCAGCATCATCACGCCATAGCGTGTCGCCGCCATCAAATCATCCCGCAGCTTCACAACCTGGCCATCCCTGCGATGGAACAACCTAAATTCCTCAAACCAGTCGGCGAGCGTGGCAAACACCTTGAAGCGACCGCTCTGCATGCGGTCGAGAATCTCCATCAGCCCGGCTTCGACCGAGACCGAACCGTCCGGGAATTGCGCGTGGCGGGTCAGCATGTTCAGCCCGTGCGCGGAGTACTGCCGGGCGAGCGCCACGCCCGCCCCTTCCAGCGTTTCGCGGCGGCCGTCGCGCGGCCAGGCGAAGGGCAGCCATTCGCCCCAGGGTTTCAGCGTCAGCGTCTGCATCGCCGGCGTCTGTTGCGAGGCCCGCGCTGATTTGGTTACGTAAACGACGTCGGCTTCCGTATCCCAGGCCAACTCGACGGCGGCCGACGGGTGGTCCCAGCCGAAATCCAGCGCGCCGAGCCTTGGCCAGTAGCGCGGCAGCCGGAACGGCTCGCAGGCGATCATTTCCTCCGCCACCGGAAAGATGCGGCCGGAGCCCAGCACCGGAATGCCGCGCGCCCGCGCCTCGCGCTCATGCGCGGGATAGGCGGCAACGATCGCCGCGCGCTCCTGCGGCGTGTAGTGCGCGGCATCGTCGATGGTCATGAAGGTGACGTGTCGGGACATATCAGTCTGCCTAAATTATTTGCTGGAACGAGTAACCGCCATTCATAATACTGTTTATCAATGCAAAGCTGCTGGCCAATTGGGGGAGATACATGATCCGCATAGCAATCGTTGTGGCCATTGCCGCGAGCACGTCAGCATGCCAATCGAACGTTCCGTATGATACGAGTAAGAAAACCTGCAAGATGTACGCCAATTCTTCAGGGTTCCAACGCGAAGTTTGTATCCCGGACACACCAAACAAAGTATGCAATGTCTGGTACAACCAGATTACGGGTGATGAAAGGATATGGTGCCAACCGCTAACCCGGAAAGCAGCCGATCCCAGGGCCCGCGCCAGACAGCTTGCGGGCAGCAAATACCCTTGAACGTCTTCATCCGCTGCCTTTGGCCATCCCCTCCACCTGCGACGCCGAAAGAAACAACAGCACCACATCCGACATCCCAAGCAGCGGCGTGAACGTCACGATGGTGATGCCGCCCGTCGCATTGGTGCGGGTCAGGCCTTCGGAATAGATGTCGAGCGGCGGTTCCTCGTCGAACCAGACGCCGTGCAAAGTCTCGCCCTGCCATTTCTCGCGGCCCTTCTCGAAACTCTTGAACGACAGCACCGATTCATCGGCCTGCACGTCGCCGCCGCCGCCCCAGCGCACCACGACACTGTCGAGCGCGCCCGGTGCGCCGCGACCCATGAAGGTCTGCACAATGGCGTCGGCCGGGATCATGCCCGTGCCCCAGGCCGCCTGCTGCTGCGGCGGACCGACCAGCACGCGCTGCGGATTGTCACGCGTGCCTTCGCCGGTGACGCCGGCCGCCCACAGCCTGACGGCCGTGTCGAAAACCTTGCCTTGCCACCACGCGGGATAGCGGCCGGTAAGATGCATGGCCCATTCGGCGCCCCCTGCCCTGGTCTTGCCAAGCTGGTTGCCGGCCATGAACAGCCGTTCGCGGTTCTGCGCGCCTGCAGCGTGGAATTCCGCCTGGAGTTCATATGGTTTGTAAGCGGCAAGAAGATTAGCGCGACGCCGGCGGTCAAGCTCCGCCAGCAGCGCCAGATATTCCGTCTTCACGGACATCGCCGGGTTCTTCGAGGAACGGTTTGACGATCGTCTCGAGGGCGCGGATGCGGCTGCGGATTTCGTCATCGCTCAGGCCGTCCATTTGGTTGATCGTGGCATCGAAATCCTTGGGCAGCACCGACAGCACGATCTTCAGATACTGGTCCGGCTTGTCGGCCCGCACCTGGGCAATGACGCCGGCGCCATAGGCGCGGAAATCGGCCCGCACGGCGGCCAGGAAATCGTCGCCCAATGTTTTCTTGGCGCGCTTGCGGCGCGGCTTTTGCGCGGCCGGTTTGGCGGCGGGTTTGCGCTTTGCCGGCTTGCGGCGCGTTGGCCCGGCGGCGGTCTTGTCAGTCACGGACGTCACCACCCACGGCGTTGGCAGCGGGAATGCCGGCCTTCGGCATCGATCCGGCCCGGCTGGCCGGTTTCTTTGAACGAGCGGATTTCTTCCTGGTGCGCTTCTTGGCTCCCTGGACGCGCTTTGGCTTTGCCGCGTCGGCAGGCTTCGCCGCCGGGGCAGGCCTTGCCAGACCGGCCCGCGCCCTGAGACGCGCCATGACCAGACCGACAAGGTGCCCGGCGATGCCGGCCTGCGAGAACCCGAACTCGCCAGCCTCGTCCCGCACCATGCCGATCTTTACGCCGGGCGCGACCTCCTCGAGACGCCCCAGGCGTGGCTGCGGCGCAATGCCTTCGAATTCGCCGATCGCGCTGACGATTTCCTGGCCGTCAGCATCGGTGATGATGGTGGCGTAGCGGGTCATGGGTGTCTCTCGGATTTCATCGGGCGAAGGATGGCATTCCTTGGCGCCCACTCTGTCCTGCCGACATGTCTAGCCCAGCAACAAAAAACCCGCCTCAGGGGCGGGTCGTTGGCGCAACTCAGCACCATGGACAAAAATGTAGCATAGCTGCACTCACCCGTCAACCGTTTTCTGAGAAAAAATTCCTAATTCGGTCAAACCCGCCGGCCGCATCCCGCACCATGCCGATCTTTACGCTGGGCGCGACCTGCTCGACACGCCCCAGGCCTGGCTGCGGCGCAGCTTCGAATTCGCCGATGGCGCTGACGATTTCCTGGCCGTCCGCATCGGTGATGATGGTGGCGTAGCGGGTCATGAGTGTCTCTCGGATTGCGAAATGAGTCATCGGGCGAAGGATGGCATTCCTTGGGGCCCCCCTCTGTCCTGCCGACATGTCTAGCCCAGAAACAAAAAACCCGCCTCGGCGGCGGGTCGTCGGCGCAACTCAGCACCATGGACAAAAATGTAGCATAGCTGCACTCACCCCGTCAACCGTTTTCTGAGAAAAAATTCCTAGATCGATCGCAATTCCGGCCTGACCGACGCTGGCAAAGCGCGTAAAACCCTGCTTTTGCCGGCGGCTGGTCACAAGCCGGCAGGTGTGAAATCATTCGTCGAAGCTCATGGAATGATTCCCGTCGCACGGCCTTGTGGGAGAGGACGATGGACAGACCAGCCATGGCATCCGTGTTCAGGATGCGGCATGCACCAGCCATGGTTTCCGGCGTGCGCAGCACCGGCCAGGGTCAGGCGGATCCGGTCATCCGCGTGCGTTCGCTGGGCGAAGCCATCCGTTTCGTCGCCAACGCCTACCCCCAATACGACATCGGCGCCGTCGCCATCAGCTGTGGGGATGTTTCGATCGGCAGCCTCGGCAGCCTGGAGGTCAAGGCGCTGTGGCGCGAATATGGCGAACGGCTGACGCAGGAATAGGCGTTCGCCCGCAGCCTTTCTGGAGCGGAAATGCCGCTCGCGCGTTTCAACCCCAGTCACGGGAGCAATCGCCATGAATGTCGCCAACCTGCAACTCGAAGGCCTGTTGATGGCCGTCGCCTCGATCAACCGCCTCCTGGTTCAAAAGGGGGTGCTGACGGCGGAGGAAATCGACCTGGCCTTGCGCAAGACCGAGGCAGGCGAAACCAACCAGGAGCGGTCCGAAGGCATGTCCGCGTCCAGCCGCGACGCCGTCAACTTTCCGATCCGGCTGCTGGAACTCGCCAACCAGTGCCAGCCGGAGGCGGAGATGCCGTCTTTTTCGAAGCTGGCCCGCATGGTCGGCAAGATAAAGGAACCCTACAACGACCAGCTGTGAGGGGGTGCCAAGGCAGGCCCCGGCGCGCGTCCTTCGCGCGGTGCCGGTCGGTCTCGCCTCAAGCCCTGCCCGGCCATCCCAAATTGAGCGAAAGCACCTTGCCCGGTCCATGCACGGCCGCAAACAGCAGTCCGGCCAGGAACGAAAAATGGTCGACGAAGAAGCCGAACTCGGCCTGGTTGCCGGCCCAGTGGCTGGGTCCGTGGAAGGCCAGGGCGAGGAACAGCACATAGGCGGCGGCGACAAGGGCCGCCTGCGAGAAGAAGGCGCCGGTCAGGAAGCACAGCACCAGCGCGACTTCCAGGATCGCAGCGCACCAGGCCAGGAACAACGGAAACGGAAAGCCGGCGGCGGCGATATAGCCGGCGGTCGCCGCCATGCCCATGAATTTGAAGGTCACGGCCATCAGGAAGACGCCGGCGAAGATCAGCCGGGCGATGAGAAGGGCCGCGGTCTGCCACGGCGATTGAGTGATTTGCGACGACATGCTCGTTCTCCAGCTTTGCAGGTTGCTCGCTCCTAGGACGCACGACGGACGCCAGGTCCGACACATCAGGCCAATTTTTCTCGAGAGGCCCGAACGGCTTCCGGCGCCGCCCGCGATTGAAACTTGTTGGTAATCACGGAAGTGCTATCGTTAGTCGGGGCTAATGCACCGGCGTGCCGGCGCAGCGATTTTGGGTGGGCTGAAATTTGCGTACAAGCGTCAGGTTTGGGGCGATATCTCATAGCGTGCGGTCGGCGACGCTGGAATGCAGCGGCTGCGGCGGCGCTGGCCAGGTCTTCCAGTGTCCGCGCTGGACGAGTTCCAACGGCCATTGCTGCCCTGCCGGTACGCACCGGCGCGGCTGCCCCGGCCTCAGCGCGGCATGCTCCGAATGTGACGGCGACCACACTGCCGACGCCGACCCCATGCGGCCATCGGCCTGATACATGCCTATCGCAGCCCAGGCCGTGTCGTCTGGTGGAACCGGCGGCGCCAATCTGTGTTATGTCGTGTTGATCGCGGGCGCCGAAGGCTGCGCGTCCCGACAACAGAAAGCGAGGCCTGAGATGGCTGACGACAAGTCGAAGACGAAGCAGGACCGCAAGCAGGTCTCGAGTGAAGAGCCCTACGAGGTTGCCGCCTTTGCCCGCAAATACGGCATTCCGCCAAGCGAGGCACAGACCATCATCAAGCGCTACGGACCCTCGCGCAAGAAGCTCGACGCCCATATGGCGGCCCGCGGCTAGCGCATGTCGCCCAAAAGTGGATCTCGGTTTTGGGAGAACGACATGCATGAAGCGGGTCGTCTGAACTCGTTCGGGCGCGGCGCGCTTTAGGCCCGAAACCATTTCGCCTGGACGGCGTTGAAGATGCTGCGGGCCGTGTCAACCGGGCCTGGTGGTACGGTGAACAGGATGTCTTTTTCCCGGTTTCTCATCCTGGCCAACGAAACGGCAGACGAGCATCTGTCCCACCCGGCCCGCAGCGCCACGCATTGAGGGAGGTTGTCATGTCCGACACCATACGCAGGACCGGCAGCTGCCTATGCGGCGGCGTGCAGTTCGAGGTTCACGGCCCGCCGTTGCGCGTCGGCCTGTGCCACTGCAAGGATTGCCGGAAGGCCGGCGGTTCGGTCTATTCGGCCTTTGCCATCTGGCCGCGCGAGGCCTTCGAGACCACCGGCCTCGTCAGCTCCTATGGCACGCGCAGCTTTTGCCCGACCTGCGGCGGCCGCGTCGCCTGGGTCGACGACAACGAGGCCGAGGTGGCGATCGGCAGCCTCGACATCGCGCCGACCGATCTCGTGCCCGAATATGAACTGTGGACCTCCAGGCGCGAGACCTGGCTGCACCCTCTGCCCGGGACCGAACAGTTCGAGCATGACCGCCCAGCGGCGCACAACGCCGAAGCGCCGACGCCGAGATCGCTGTCGGACATCGACGCTGAGATTTGATCTCTGGGGAAGGGAACCCTGCCCTGCCGCCTACGTTACCGGATGCCTCTCACGCATGTCGCCCCGGCGACTTGCGGCAATCATGGAGACGACCGTTGAACGACAAGATGTTTCCCCGCCCGATCAGGCTGAAATTCGCGCCTGAGCGCGAGCGCATCATCCGCAGCGCCTGGGAAGGCCTGGAATGCCTCGGCGACTGGCCGGCTGGCCAGGGACGGCGCTACCGGGCGGCGTTGCGCAGTTGTCGCGATGCGCTGGATGGCTGGACGCCGGCGGAAAAAGCGATGCGGGCGATGATCGACGCCGCGCGCGAAGCAAAACTCCTCCAGTAGTTGGAACAGGGGCCATGCCTGATCTCATTTTGCCCACACCGATGCGGATCAAGCCGCATGGGTCGGATACGATCCGCGACGTCGCCACGCTCAAGGATGCCAGCGAAATCCTGATCGACTGGCCGCAGGCCAAGCGCGGCCCGTTCTACCAGGCGGCGCGCGAGAAGGTCGAAGCCGCCCTGGAAACCAAGATAGGTGCTGCCGAGGCACAGGAAGCGTTCGCAGCGCTCTGCAGCCACTCCGGCGTTTTGGTGCGATAGCGGTTTCAATAGAAGCAGGGGGGGCATTATTGCCTCGCCTGCTTCGTGCAAATCGGTCCTGATCACTCCGTATCCGAATAATCGATCCGATTATTCCGCCGGAAGCTCGCCCTGTACGATCGGGTGAGAGGTTTCGAAGCCAAAACTCTTTGGCGCCAGCAGAATCAAGGCAATCACGATCGCTATCGAGGCAAGCAACGTGGCAGTGGCTGCAATATCTCTCACGATAATCTCTCCAAATTCCAAGTCGTGAGAAAAACGCTCCCAACATAACGAGGTTCCATTAGCTTGCGCGATAATACCAACGAGCCGGCGTTTATTGTTTCGGCGGCTGGGGCGGCACTTCACCAGGCTTGATTACCGGCGTCTTGCCTTCGTCGGGAGCGGGCGCCGCCATGCCCTGGTCGCCCGTCGGGGGTGGTTTCAGCACGCCGCCGCAGTCGTTGAGCTTGGCGGTCAAATTGCCGTCATCGGCCTGCTGTTCAGGCTGCTGTTTTGCCCCTTGCTCGGTCTGAGCCCTGCATTTGTCGGCCTGCAGCGCCTGGCTGTCGTTCTGCTGCTGGGCCGCGGCCGGCACTGCCAGCGCCAGCATGAGGCCTAGTGGCATGATGGCGAGAGTTCTCATCACTGCCTCCTTCTTTTCTTTCACGGCCGCCCGCGGCGACCTTCCCTTCACAGGGACAACGCCTGTCGAAGAAAAAGGTTGGCCGCCTCGCCGGCGGCATTGCAACCAAACCCGTTTGCCGGCCGTTGCGCGTGCCGGAGGCGGTCATGTTCGAAGGTTTTCAAAGCACGGAAATCGACATTGGCGATGCCGGCATATACTGCCTGCGTGCCGGCGGCGGCCCACCGCTGCTGTTGCTGCACGGCTTTCCGCAAACGCATCTGATGTGGCGCGACATCGCCCCCGCTCTGGCCAGCCGGTTCAGCGTCGTCTGCGCCGACCTGCGCGGCTATGGCCGCAGTTCCTGTCCGACGTCCACTCCGGACCACGCACCCTATGCCAAGCGTGCCATGGCCGCCGATATGAGGAGGCTGATGGAGAAGCTGGGTTTCAGCAGCTTCATGGTCGCCGGTCATGATCGCGGCGGGCGTGTCGCCTACCGCATTGCGCTCGATCATCGGGACAGCATCGACAGGCTCGCCGTTCTCGACATCGTGCCGACCGCCGATGCCTGGGACCGGGCCGACGCCAGGCTGGCGCTGGGCTATTGGCCATGGTCGCTGCTGGCGCAGCCTGAGCCGTTGCCGGAAAAGATCCTGTCCGGCGCCGCCGAGGCGATCGTCGACAATGCGCTCAACGGCTGGGGCTCGCCGCCATCGGCGTTTCCAGCCGAAGTGCGTCAGGCCTATATCGAGGCCTTGCGCGCACCTGCCCACGCCCATGCCATCTGCGAGGAATATCGGGCGGCAGCCACGCTCGACCGCGAGCACGACCATGCCGACAAGGCAGCCGGCCGGCGCATCCGCTGCCCGCTGCTGGCGCTATGGAGCGGTCAGGGCGCCTTGGCGGATTGGTATGCCGGCGAAGGCGGGCCGCTGGCGCTGTGGCGCGGCTGGGCCGACGATGTGCGTGGCCAGGCGATGCCGGGCGGGCACTTCTTTCCCGAAGAGAATCCGGCGCGCACGGCCGATCTGCTGGCCGGCTTCTTCGGTGAAACCAGTCACGGCATTTCCCGGCGATCGGAATTACCTTCGCTCTTCCTTTGATCGGGCCGAAGCCCCCTCCTTCTCCGCCTTTGCTTGACTGCCTTCATCACCGGCGGCAAGGCCGGGTCCGCGTTCGAACCGGCGCAGAAAGCCGGCAACGACCAGCACGATCAGCGTGCCGAACCCGGCCACTTGCCAAAGACCCAGTCCGCAGGCGACGCCGATCGCGCCCGCCAGCCACATGCCGGCGCCGGTCGTCAGCCCATGCACCTCGCCGCGCGAAAACATGATCGAGCCGGCGGCAAGGAAGGCGACGCCGGCGGTCACCGCCTCGACCACCCGGATCGGATCGACCTTGACCGATTCCCCCGCGAACATCGGCGCGTGCACGATCTCCACCGTCAGGATGCCGAAGGTGGCGGCGGCGACGCAGACGAGAATATGCGTGCGAAGTCCGGCCGGGCGATTGCGCCATTCGCGTTCGAAACCGATGACCGCGCCATAGAGCGTCGCCAGCAACAGCCGCGCCGCGATGACCGGAAACGAGGTGTAGGTGGAATGGCCGAATTCCTCCACGAGTTGTTCCATGATGTCCCCTCCGAAAGCGTGACGCCACAACGCGGCCACCGGGTCACGGTTCCTGAATCCACCGCCAGGTGCGGCAAGGATGCGGCCGCTTTTGAAAACGCATCTGCCAAAGGGAGGTTGATGGAACCAGACCTCAAGGGCTCAGGAAGGCTCGGTTTCGGGCAGGTCGGCGCCGAGCTCCGGAACGATGATCGAGTCCAGGGGCGCCGTCAGGGACCATTTGAGATGGCCCGGGCTGCGATCCAGCACCGCCAAGCCGTTCAGCGATTGCGGCGCGACCCGTTGCAGGACGACAGTGCCGAAACCCTTGCGCGTGCTTTCGTCTTGCCGCCCCCCAGGCCGCTCTCCTTCACGCACCGGCATCGTCTCGTCCCAAACCAGATGGATTTCCCGCTTGTCCGAAACGCCTTCGACGATCCGCCAGGTGATCTCGAGCCGCCCGGCCTCGCTCGCCAGCGCGCCATATTTTGAAGAGTTGGTGCCGAGCTCATGAAATGCCATGCCGAGATTTTGCACGGCGTTCGGCTGCAGGGTCAAAAGCGGTCCGGACAGCGATACCCGCGCCTCGTGACCGAACGGCTTGAGCTGCTCCTGGGCGAGGTCGAAGAGGCTGGCGCCGGCCCATTCCGAGTTCACCAGCAGATCGTGCGACCGCGACAGCGCCATGATGCGGGAACGGATCAACTCCTCGAATTCACGCGGATCGGTCGAGCGTTTGCTGGTCTCCCGGATCATCGAGAGGATCACCGCGAACTGGTTCTTGACGCGATGGTTCACCTCGCGGAGCAAAAGCCTGATCCGGCGCTCGCTCTCCTTGCTGGCGGTGATGTCGCGGGCGATCTTCGAGGCGCCGATGATCTCGCCGGACGCGTTCCTGATCGGCGAAATGGTCAGCGACACGGCGATGAGGCCGCCGTCCTTGCGTCGGCGGACCGTCTCATAGCTTGCCAGCAGTTCGCCTTTGCGGACCCGGCTGATGATGTCGGTCTCTTCATCCTTGAGATGATCGGGGATGAGCATGAGCACGGACCGGCCGACGGCCTCTTCGGTGGTGTAGCCGAACATGCGTTGCGCCGCCGCGTTCCAACTGGTGATGATGCTGTTCAGATCCTTACTGACGATGGCGTCGAAGGACGAATCGACAATCGCCGCCAGCCGCGCATCGGCGGTAATGGCGATCAAGGCATCAAAGCCCGCCAAATCTGTCACTGTCGACCCCTTCTCCCTCATGCGCGGATTGCGCGCATGGCCACCAATGCGCCGCGGTGGGTTTTGGTTGCAATCGCCTCCCAACATTCCTCCCAGGAAAAGTCCGGGCAGTTCATGACTGGACCTTGCACTGGAACCTTGCGCGCTTGCGCGAGTTGCACCCGACACCCCCATGGATGGCTCAATAAGGAGGCACACGATGAGCGACGGCGATCTCGACCGGGTCTGGAAGCTGATGGACAGGATCGGTTTCTGTATGCTGGCCACCCGCGAAGGCGATGACATCCGCTCGCGACCCATGGCGGCGCATGTGGTGCGCGACGAAAACGCAATCTACTTCCTCACCGATGTCGACAGCCATAAGGACGACGAGATCGAAGCCGAGCCCAATGTCGGTCTCGCCTTCGCCGATTCAGGCGGCCAGAAATATGTTTCCGTCAGCGGTCTGGCGGCGGTTTCGAACGACCGCGCCAAGATCAGGGAGTTGTGGTCGACCCCGGCCAAGGCCTGGTGGGACAGTGCCGATGACCCTTCGATCCGCGTGCTTAAAGTGACGTCGAAAGGTGCCCAGTATTGGGACAGTCCCGGCACCGTGGTCAGCTATGTGAAGATGCTGGCGGCAACGGTCAGCGACAGCCGCCCGGAAATCGGTAACACCGGCAAGGTCAGGATGTAGCCGGACGGCGTCGAGGACCTCAGGCAGATGTGCGAATGCCGGTGGGGCGCAGCGAATATCGCCGGTGCGGCACACCGGTGCCGATCAGTCCGGCTTGGGAGGGTCAGGGGCATTCGGTGCTGGATCGGCGTCGGCATCCCTTTGCGGACAGTCCTCATAGCTGTGGTCGCGCCCGCCGCAGAAAGAACAGCACATGGCCTCGCGATCCCCGTTTCCGGGACGCCATTGCGGGGTTTCGTAGGGCTTCCTGCCATCCATCCCCAGCAATGCACGACGGACCATTTGGTTGCGCCGCTACAGACGGCCACCCGGCGGTTGCGGAACCACCCGCCGGGATGCGAGTTTCGGCCAATACATCCATTCGAGGGAACAGCTATGCCGATGCGCCGAATTGCCTTGATGACGGCAGCGATCCTGCTGGCCGCGACCGGCCTCGCCGAAGCCAGGCCCGATACCCGCACGATGAGTTGCGACCAACTTCGGCGACTGCTCCAAAGTCACCATGCCGTGGTGCTGACCACCGGCCCCAACACCTATGACCGCTATGTCAGGCAGTTCGGCAACGAATGCGACTGGCCGGAGGTGCCGATGTCGGCCTATGTCCCGACCCGTGACGGCAGCTGCCCCGTCTACCGCTGCGAGGAACCTGTCACCAACTTTCCGGACTGATACCGCGCCTCCAGTCGGCTTTGCCGCCGCATTGCGTTGATCCCGGCGCGGGAACCGGCTAGGGGTGGGGGCAACTTGCATTTTCCCGCTTCGTCTAATGGTAGGACAGCGCCCTTTGAAGGCGTGAATCGTGGTTCGAGCCCATGAGCGGGAACCAGCAAGCAACCAGCGTTCGGCTGGTTCGAAGCTGCGTGCAGGGCTGGCCAGCCGGCTTCATCGTATTAGCGCGCGGTTGTATTTCGCTCGAAGCAGGACCATCATCCTGGCCGACAGTGGATCGAAGGGGTGGAGCGACATGGAACTGAGTTGCTTTGACGGGGGCGTCCTTGCATCGGCGATGTCCCTGAACATCACGGCGGTTTTCATGATATTGGCCGCATTTGCCGCATTTCGGCTGGTTGCAATGTCGGGTGCTGTCGACCAACTCCAGACGGCGTAGCCCGCAGAGAACCTCCCGTGCAGGAGAACGGCATATGGCCGCGAGAAAGGTGATAGCCGTCAAGGACTGGTCTTGCGGCATGAGCGACGAGCTTGGCCGCATCGTCCTGACCATCAACCCGACCGAGGGTGAGCCCATCCTGGTTTTGATGACAATTTTCCAGGCGGCAAGGATGGCCGGGGAATTGCGGGCGCCGAAACTCGTCTCCATACCTCGGTGAGGCAGCGCCCCCGGGCAAAGCGATCAAGCTCGCCAAGGCAGCCCCAACGCCCTCCCCGGCGAGCCCTGTTGCTCCGTTACGATGAACAATGGAGCAATTACTGCGTTACGGATCCGGGCGCCATTAAGTTGCATCCGGCCTCCTGAAACCATTTCGCGGACCCCGCGTTGACCACCGGGCCGACACAGGAGACATCTCATGACCGTCAACTGCCGCATATCGATCGACAACCGGCCGGAGGCCACGGACGCCGTTTTCCAGGCGGTTCCCCGGATTGGCGAAAGCGTTGCGCTGTCGATCGACGGAACCACGCAGGATCTGCGGGTATCGCGCGTCGTGCACGTCACCAATGGCAGCCTGGAAGGTGCCGCGATCGTCGTCGAAGTGACGACAAACATCCTCTGAATCGAGAGTTATCGTCCGCTACGCCGGCCGGCACCGCGCGGCGACCGCCGACCGTTGCGGGGACCAGGGCGGCCCACGCGCGGTGAACCGCTCTACTCCTTGCCGCCGTCGGAAATGCCGTTGCCGTCGGCGGTTGGCAGGATGCCGAAGTCTTGCGACTTCGTCCCTTGCTCCGCCGTCAGGAAGCCATCCGCGGCAAGACCGCGCCGCAGCAATTCCCTGACGGCGGCCGAACGGCTCGGCATGCGCTTGTCGAAGCGCCAGTTTTCCAGCGCCGCCAGTTCGTCTGACGTCAGCATGATCTGCAACCGTTCCGGGCGTTCCAGTTCAGTCATCGCGCTTCCCTCGCTCTGGACCACGTTTACGTCGAATGAGCATTCAACTCATTTACCTCATAATTAGGAAACCGCTCCTAGCGCGTCAAGACCTCGCGATGTGTGAACCGCTTCTCGTGCTCATGATGAGCCTGACGGGTATTCGGCGTAAGGCGCACACTTGCATAACTATGCTAACTGGTTGATTTATTTGGGTATTATTTAATTCGTGACTTGCCAAGGCGAAGTCTTTGCCGCATTGTGCGATCTGAACAGAAAACCGTTCCCTTCGGGAGGTTTCGATGCGGTATAATTACTCGGCGCGACTGCGCGATGACGTCCGTTCAGCGGTCCAGATCGCCTTCAGGAAGACCGGCATCGTCAGCATCACGGCGGTGGCGGAGCATGTAAGGGTCAGGAATCTGGCCGAAAACGTCGCCCTCGAGGACGTCGAATACCTTGTCTTCCAGGCAGCCCAGTTGATTGGCGCCGCAATTGAATTCGACGGGCTCACCAATTTCGACGGCGTAGCTGGTCTGTTCGTGGATGGGCTCGGTGGCGACGGTGGCGAGCACGTGATCGCCCAACTCGACAGGCCTGGTCCGGCAACCCTGCAGTAGGGCAGTTCCGGCTGAACGCGCATTTGTCCCGTGCCAGTCAGGGGGCCTCCTCAAAAGGCCGCCCTGCTGTTTCTGTACCCTGATGATGATGAGAGCTGTTCCGTCAGGCGGAGCCGGCGATTCGTGAGGCGAAGTCCCGATAGGGACGCAGCGGGCGGCCCAGAAGCGCGGTCAGCCGCTCGACGTCGCCGGCCTCGGGCAGCATGCCGTCGGTCAGGAACCGCTCGCCCATCAAGCGCATGTCGTACGCCATCCAGGCAGGCAGGAACTGCTTGAGATTCTGCTCGAAACCTTCGGTATTGTCGCCGCCGTAGCTGATCGGGCGTGCGAGCACGTCTGACCAGATGGCCGCGATATCCGTCCCGGTCAGTGTCTGCGGACCAACGAGATTGATCCGCTCCAGCGCAAGCGGCCCTGCGGATCGTTCCCGACGCAGCAGCTCGAGAGCGGCGATTTCGGCGATATCACGCACGTCGACCATGGCGAGCCCCTTGGTGCCGATCGGCATTGTGTAGGTGCCGTAGCCGGTGATGACGTCTTCGATCATCAGGTCGTTCTGGATGAAGTAGGCCGGGCGCAGGATCGTAGCCTGGAAGCCCATCTGCTCGATCATTCGCTCGACGCCGAATTTGCCGGCGAAATGCGGCACGTTCACATAGACGTCCGCATGGATCACCGAGAGATAGACGATCCGCTCGATGCCCGCCGATCGGGCGACGTTCAGCGCGACCAAAGCCTGGGTGAATTCGTCCGGCACCACGGCGTTCAAGAGGAACAGGGTGGAAACGCCGGACATGGCTTTGCGCAGCGAATCGACATCGAGAAAGTCGCCTTGCGCGACCGATACGCCCGCCGGGAAGCTGGCTTTCGACGGATCGCGGACGAGAGCACGGACATCGGCGCCGCGCTTGACGAGGTGCTCGACGACTTGGCGGCCAACATTGCCTGTGGCGCCGGTAACGAGGATGGTCATGGAATTTCTCCTGTTGGGTTGCTTGACAGGCCCAATATGTGTGGCTCACAAACAGTCAAACAGGCCGAAATTTTAGACGTACCGTCTCACTGGTGGAACACTCATGGATCTTCTGGCCCTGACCGATTTCAACCTCGTTGCCCGCCATGGGGGTTTCGGCAAAGCGGCAAGGGCCACCGGCCGGCCCAAGGCAACGCTGTCCCGGCGGGTTGGAGACTTGGAGAGCAGCCTTGACCTGCGCCTGTTTGAACGGGGTGCGCGCAACCTGAAGCTCACCGAGGAAGGGCGAGCACTCTTCGAGCGGACGGGGACCTTGCTCGCCGAGCTGGACGAGACGGCCGCCGAGATCGCCTCGGGCGGCCAAAGACCCAAGGGCAGGCTGCGGATCAGCGCACCTCTGCATTTTTCTCAGACCGCGATGGGAAGGATCGCCGCGGGATTTACCTCAAGCATCCCGAGGTGAGGCTTGAGGTCACGACGGAGGACAGGGCTGTCGACATGATCGAGGAAGGTTACGACCTGGTGATCCGGGTCAACCCGAAACCCGACGAAAGCCTGGTCGGACGGGCGTTTCTCCGCGACCGCCTGGTCGTTGTGGCGAGCCCGGACCTTCCTCGTACGACCGGTGGGCAGGCCGCTCCTGGCGTTGCACGCGGCACAGGCGAACGCCAGACATGGCACGTAAAGGACCATGGTGGCCGCTCGACGATTGCGGTCGAGCCTGTCCTTGCTCTGTCGACGCTGATCATGGTGCGGGATGCGGTGCGGGCCGGCGTCGGTGTTGGACGTCTCCCAATTTCCCTGGTGAGCCACGATTTGGCTGACGGCACCCTGGTGAATTGGGGGGACATCGATGGCCCGGAGATCGCTCTCTGGACGCTCTACCCCTCCCGGCGGCTGCTCAGCGCGCGCGTGTCGGCGTTCCTGGATTTTCTGAAACAGGCCTTCCCGAATGGGACGCCGGACGAACTGGCCGCCTATATCGGCAGGTGATGCCCGGCGCTTTCGCCGGCAAAAACCTTTATTTTTCGCGGAATGATTTCCGGCGGAACAAGTTGGGGCGACGAAAATTACCTTGTCACCCTTACAAGAGGAGGACGTCGTGAAAGGCTTGCGCAGTCTCCTTGCCGAACTGTCAGCCAGCTGGCTCAAGCGCCGCAAGGCGCAGGCGCCCACTGTCGTGAACACAGTCAAACCCCGCCCCGCCCATCAGGCGCCGCGGCAACGTGCCGCCCACAAACCCAAAACACCGTCCACCCGCGACGTCTCCTCGAACATGTGAGCCGCGCGGACAAGATGGGGTCGCCCAATGCCATTGGGAGGTATCGGCAACTCTCACACAGGATTGATTGGCATCGACGAAACCTTTGAGCGGCCATAGGCGTTTATCGCTTCAGCCCTATCGAGGTGGTTCCAATGCAAACGGCATGGTTCTCGAAGCCTGTGGCGGTTTCGGTCGGCGTCACCGGTTCCATCCACCATCTGTCCAACACACAGCAGGCCATTGATTTGCTCACCACACATTGGCGTGACGCAGGCAGCCCGAAGCATCAGTCCGCGCTGCGCGCCTGCCGGCGGGCAACGAGCGGCGATGTCGCCCCCGACGTCGCCAGGGCGGCGCTCGTCGAGGCCGCGCGTGAAGCCCACATCCTGATCAAATAGAGTGTCGATTGATCGGCCAATGTCGATGCGGCTGCTATAGTCGCGGCATTCCCTCCTTGGAGACCCCACCATGACCCTGAACACACGCAAGCTCGGCAGCCAAGGGCTGCAGGTCTCGGCCATGGGCCTCGGCTGCATGGGCATGAGCCAGTCCTACGGCCCGGCCGACGAGGCTGAATCCATCGCCACGCTGCACCGTGCCATCGAACTCGGCTGCACCTTCCTCGACACCGCCGAGGTCTATGGCCCTTACGACAACGAAGCCCTGCTTGGCCGGGCGCTGAAGGGCAAGCGCGACCAGGTGACGATCGCCACCAAATTCGGCTTTCGCATCGAAAACGGCAAGCAGGTCGGAACCGACAGCCGGCCCGAGCACATTCGAGAGGTCGTGGAAGCCTCGCTCGGCCGCCTCGGAACCGACCATATCGACCTCCTCTACCAGCACCGCGTCGACCCGGCGGTGCCGATGGAGGATGTCGCGGGCGCCGTCGGCGAGATGATCGCGCAAGGCAAGGTGCGCTTCTTCGGCCTGTCGGAGGCGGGTGCGGCCAACATCCGCCGGGCGCATGCCGTGCATCCGGTGTCGGCCGTGCAGAGCGAGTATTCGCTGTGGGAGCGCAATCTGGAGCCGGAGATCATCCCGCTGCTTGGCGAACTCGGCATCGGCCTGGTGCCGTTCTCGCCGCTCGGCCGAGGTTTTCTCACCGGCCAGGTCAAGCGCGCGGAAGACTATCCCGACGGCGATTATCGCCGCAACGACCCGCGCTACCAAGGCGAAAACTACGACGCCAATGTCGAGGCGGCCGCCAAGGTGAGCGACATTGCCGCTGCCCGCGGCGTCAAGCCCGGCCAGGTCGCGCTGGCCTGGCTGCTGGCGAAGGGCGACGGCTTTGGCATCGACATCGTGCCGATCCCCGGCACCAAGCGCACAAAATATCTGGAAGAGAACGTCGCCGCCGCCGCCATCAAACTCGATGCCGCCGAGATGGCCGCGCTCGACGCAGCGCTTGCGCCGGGAAAAGTCTCCGGCCCGCGCTACACCGAGCGGGGCATGGCGATGGTCGATCGGTAGGGGTGCCTGCTCCAGCGTCCGCGACAGTCTCGCCAAGGTCGTTCCGAATAGACAAGGCTACCGAAAGCCCAGATGCTTCCGATAGCAGTGGGTTTCCACGGTGAACCTGCCGGCGACATCGTCCGGCAGCCAAAGTGCGTCTTCGAAGGTGCGGCTCAAGCGCCACCCTTCGCGGGCATAAAATCTCTGCGCGCGGAGATTTCCCGCCGTGCAGAAAAGCTCGGCCTCAGCCACGCCTTGCTCGGACAAGAGATGCTCGGCGCGTGACAGCAGATCGCGGGCGGTCCCGCTTCCCCGTGCTTGCGGGCTTACGTGGAGTTTCACCAGCTCCGCTCCGTTGATGGCGACGAAGCCAAGCAGTTCATCGGCTGCCGCCACATGGAATGCATCGGCGGATTGCTCCAGCCACAGCGAAAAATGCGCGGGCGTTCGGTACGCCAGGATTTCGGCCGGAACCAGATGCGCGTGGGCATCATGCCAGCCCTGGTGCCATAGTTGCACGATCGCCGGCTGGTCGGCTTCTTGGGCTGGGCGAATTTCAAGCATTCCTCACCGCCTGCAAAAGTCTGGGATCTGCCGCGCCAGGGTCATTTGCCGCTTCCGGCATTTCCAAGAATTACAATCCGCTGCATCATCCCTGGCTTTGCGAACATCTCAGAGCGTTCGCGCCATGCCTGTCCAGCGTGCTCGGGGCGTTGACCGCAAATTGCGCAGCGAAAGCCCTGATGTAAGCGGGCCGAGCTTCACCGCGCGCCACATAGGCAGCAAGGTTTTGATATTCGTCCAAAATGCCCGACATTCTTAGTCGCAGCAGCACCGATACCATCAACAGATCGCCCGCGCTGAATGCATCGTCGAGCCACTCGGCGGCGCTCAGGCGAGCCGAGAGCCTGTCGAGACAGGCGCGAACACGATCCTTCACCAATGGCAAACGCTCCTCGCTCCAGGGCTTGTCAGCTTCGAATATCTTTGCCGTCGTTAATTCGAGGATCGGCGGCTCGACTGTGTTAAGTGCGGCAAACATCCAGGTGATCGCACGCGCGCGGGCATCGCGATCGCCGGGCAGAAGGCCCGCGTGCTGCTCGGCAAGGTGAAGGATGATCGAGCCGGTCTCGAACAGTGAGAGAGAACCCTCCTCGTAGGTAGGGATCTGGCCGAAGGGATGGAGGGCCAGATGGCCAGGCGCCTTCATCTCCGCGAAGGAAACAAACCGAACCTCATAAGGCTGCCCTGCTTCTTCGAGCGCCCAGCGAACGCGCGTATCGCGCGCCAGTCCCTTGCCGCGATCGGGCGATCGTTCAAATGCCGTGATGGTGATTGTCATCGCATCGTTCCTGATTGGGTGAATTCTTCGGCTCCCTATCGTCAAGACGAATGGGCCTCCCGGAAATCGACATCGGTCTGAACTATTTTCCGCAATTCGTGCCTGGCTTGTCCCCGACATTGCCGAAGAAGGCGAAGGCAGGGCCTAACCCGCCGCTGCCGCCGTGACCTTCTTGGACGCGGCCCGCTGTCGCCGCATGCGCCGTTTGGCGACAAGCTTGAGAGCGACCGGCGGCTCGTTTGACAGCGCGCCCAGCACGGCGTCGACCATGCCATGCGCCACGAAATCCGCGTTCATGTCACGGGCCAGTTTGTCGGCCGTTTCCTTGTCCTCAGCAGCGGCCTCCGACCAGAACACGATTCCCACCCGAAGTGCGGCCTTCGCGCGCTTCAGCCGGCGAACCAGGAAACGGGCGTGCTTGACGGAATCCCGGTTCAGGAAACCGACCACGACGGTGTCGACGGTTTCGAGCTCAAGGCGGCGAATGCTGGCGGGCTCCATATCCGCAAAGCCGGCTTTCGATACCGTCGCGCCCTGGACCTCCAGCACCTGCGCCAGCATCGCGGCGGCGGCGTCGTCGAGTTCGCCACGCCCACCGGCGCAAAGCACGGACATATCCGTGCCATCGGGCAGGTCGGTCTTCTCGTCCTCCCCGTTGGGATCGCCATCGTCGCTCGCCTCTGCGGCCACGGGCGGCTCCTCCTCCTCGCCTGCCTCCTCCTGCGCGCTGTCGTCGAGATTGGCGACCAGCATCAGGGCACTGGCCGCCACCTGCCGCCTTTGCAAATCGCCCATGACGCCGCGCACACGGTCTTGTTCGCCCAGCAGAAGCGCCGGAATGGCCACCTTGTCGTAGAATTCGACCAGATATTTCTCCTCCAGCATCTCCTCGGCATGGTCGGTGGCTTCTTCCGGATCGCCGGCCAGCAGCCGCTGGTACAGGCGCGCATGGGGTTCGAGCACGGGCTCGTTGCCGAACAGAACGTCGAGGAATTCAAACTGCGGCACGTGTCTGCCCAGCACCACCAGGCAGACCGTGAGCGGTGTCGACAAGATCAGCCCGAGCGGCCCCCAAAGCCACGTCCAGAAAATCGCCGCGACGATGATCGCCAGCGGCGACAGTCCTGTCCGCGAACCGTAGAGCCAGGGTTCGATGACATTGCCGGTGATCAGCTCCATCACCACGAACAGGGCGGCCGTCCACAGCACGAGCGACCAGCCCGGCGCAACGGCCAGCGCCAGGAACAGCGGCAAAAGCATGCCTATGATCGGGCCGATATAGGGCACGAAACGCAGCGCCAGCGCCAGCAGCCCCCACAGCAGCGCATTGGGAATACCGAGAGCCCAGAGCCCGATCGCGATCGGTACGGCGTAGACGATGTTGACGACCAATTGCATCAACAGATAGCGGCCCACCCGCTTGGCGGCATCCTGAAGCGCCTCGGTGGTGCGGTGGAGGTCGCCGTAGCCGACAAGCCGGATGAAGCGGTCGCGCAGATCCTCCCGCTCGAGCAGCATGAAGATGACGACGACAATGATCAGCCCGGCCGACCCAAGCGGGCTGATCAGCGGCCCGACGATGTTCTGCAGGACCTGGAGCGGCCTTTCGCGCGCGACGATCTCGACCGGCACCGGCTCGCGCGGCGGCTTTTCCGGGGTGGCAGCCGGCAGCGAGGGGTCCTGCCTGTCGATCTCCTGGCCGACCCGCTCGACCACCTTGCTCAGTCTGGCAAGGATCCCGCCCCCCACCCCGGTTTCCTTGAGCGAGCGGATCTTGGTCAGGATGTTGGTCTGGTAGACCGGGATGTTCTGCGCCAGTTCGCTGACCTGCGTGGCGACGATGAAGGAGAACAGGCCAAGGGCCGCGAAAGCGCCGAGCACGCTGGCAATGACGGCGGCAATCCGGGGGATACCGACCTTTTTAAGAGCTGAGACAAGCGGCGCCAGGGCGAAGGTCAGCAGCAGCGCGATCGCGATGGGCAGGAAAACCTCGCGCCCGAAATACAGTGCCGCCACTGTCGTGACGATGGCCGCCACATTGGGCAATGAGGTTCGCGGATGAAGCGCGGCCGCTGAAAGGGCGTCCCCCGGCCCATCAGCCGGAGACGCCGTGCCGTTTCGACGATTGGCCACGTGATGCCTCCCTGCCAAATGCCATGATCGGGCATATAGAGCCGACGTGCAACTTTAGCCAACGGTGAAATACACCTCACTCAACAGGCAATGATCCGGCCCGCGTCGGCCGCTCTCAACGCGCGGAATGGAAGTCAGGCTCGCTCGTTCGGATCAGCGCGCCGCATGCCTGGCCAGCGCGTGCTCGATCAGCACGTCGATGGTTTGGCTGTAGCCGATGCCTGATGCCGCCAGCGCCTTGGCGTACATCGAGATGTCGGTGAATCCGGGAATGGTGTTGACCTCGTTGACGAGCAGGCTGCCATCGGCGCGCAGAAAGAAATCGACGCGCGCCATGGCTTCGCAGCCAAGCGCCTGGAATGCCCGCCGCGCCATATCCCTGGCCTTCTCGGCCACATCGGCCGGGATATCGGCGGGCACCTTGACCAACGCGCCGTCGGCATCGAGATATTTGGCCTCATAGGTGTAGAAGCCATGCTTGCCGGCCGGAATGATCTCGCCGGGCAGCGACACCGTCAGCGACCCGTCGGCGCGCTCCAGCACCGAGAACTCGATCTCGCGGCCCTCTACGAATTCCTCGATCAACACTTTGCCGTCGTAGCGGAAAGCCGTGTCGATGGCCTGCTCGAAGCCGTCCCTGTCATTCACCTTGCTGACCCCGAAGGACGAGCCCTGGCGCGCCGGCTTGGCGAAGAACGGCAGGCCGAGCATCCCGGCAATCTCCTGGAAGGAATGCTTGCCGTTTCGATGCACGGTGACGGAGCGGGCAACCGACAATCCCGCCTCGCGCATCAGCCGCTTGGCGACATCCTTGTCCATGGCGGCGGCCGAAGCGAGGATGCCGCAGCCGACATAGGCGACATCGGCAACCTCGGCATAGCCCTGCACCGAGCCGTCTTCGCCGAACGGCCCGTGCAGGACGGGAAAGACGACATCGACGGGATCAGGCTGCGTTCCATCCGGCGATATGGCGACCAGCCTGCCCTTGCCGCCGGGCAGCAGCGCGACCTCGATGCCGTCCTCGGATGCCGGCGCCCCTGCCCCGTCGCCGGCGGCCAACTGTTGCAGCAGCCACCTGCCGCTGCGGGAAACGGCGATCGGCACGATGTCGTAGCGCATCCGGTCGATCGCCTTCAGCACATTGGCAGCCGAAAGGCGCGACACGTCATGTTCGGCCGAACGTCCGCCATAGAGGATGGCTACCCTTGTCTTAGCGGTCATCGAAATCCCTCAACTGTCAAAAAATCAAATGGCAACGGCAATGCCGCGATTGGCGAAGAAACGGTCGAAATCGGCTGGCGCCAATACTGCGTTTGCCTGTGTGGCGCTGATATGGCCGGACGGATTGTGGAAACGGAAACTCTCATCCGACGCCGCGGTGACCAGTACCAGATGGCCGCCCTTCGAGGGAGGCTCGCGCTCGGGCCAGCGGATCGAACTGCTGACCGACGCGATGAAGAAGCGCGTCCGCTGCATGATCGCCGGAATCTCCGCTGTCGCGACATTGGTCATCACCTCGGCGCGCAGGCCGAAGGCTTCCTTCACGAAGCTGACGAAGGGCGCGTAGATCAGCCCCTTGATCGATCCCCCGTTGACGACATAGCCGCCATATAAGGTGCAGCGCCTGGCAAGCTCGATCGTCGGCACGATCTCGCCGCGGCTTGCCAGGATCATCTTCAGGCACGCCATGCCGCAGATGTTGACCGCCCAGACCGCATACTCATCGAGAGTTTCCGCGCCCGACCTCCGCCACAGCGGATCCCGCCTGAGGGCAACATCCGCGCCGTCGGCAAGCACCGCCGTGGTCATATCAGGCGTTTCCCACTGGCTGAAAAACGGCACGGTTTCAGGCAGCGGGTTCATGCGGTCTCCTCGGGCGGCTGGCTCCATCTCGTATACGAGGATACGAGATGGATGAAAAGCCGCTTAGGCCCGTTTGGCGAGCCGTGCGCCGCCGCCTACTCGGCCTTTGTCCAACCGAAAACCAGCCATGCATATTTCGATTTTTCGTCGGGTTCGACAGTGTAGGTCATCTGCATGTCGCCGTCCTTGGCGTAGATATCCAGCCGGGGCGCCGTCTCCAGCTTGAGCCACGCCGAACTCTTGCTGAAGGACCAAGTTCCGCACCAGACGCAAGGCCCCGACGTCGGATCACCCGGCTGATGAAAATTGTAGCGGCCGTCCGCCGTGATCTCCAGATAGTCGAACGCGCCGTAAAACGCGGTCACCGTCTGCTGGAATTCATTGGCGGCCGCTTCCTGTTCCGGTGTCGGCGCATCCTTCATATCGCGCGGCGGCCGGATGGCCCCACCGTTCAGTTTCCATTTGCCGACAAAATCCTTCTGGGTCGGAAGATATTCCTCCTGCGCCTGCGCCGATGAAACATAAGCAAAAGGTGATATACTTCTGAGGCCAACGGCCCCGATCGCAAATAAAAGCGTGGCGCCACAGATCGCCCTTGTTGGGTTTTGCATAAAAAATATATCTCCACGGGGGTAAGGGGAGTTTTATTGAGGATTTTGCAGCGCGCGTTGCTTCGATACCGATTCCCGCTCGCCATTCGCACGGTTAGCATCGTGGCCACCAATCTGGCAACGCAAAGCAGCCTCTCCAGCATCGCCCCATGCGGCCGCGATCCCGGCCGGCTGAATATCGGCAGCTTAGAAGGTGATCTTCACCGAAGCGGCGCTGCGACTATGCGGGCCGTGATGGACGGCCTCGATGTTGTTGCCGTCGGGATCGAGCAGGAAGGCGGCGTAATAGCCGGGGTGATAGGGCCGTTCGCCCGGTGCGCCATTGTCCGTGCCGCCAGCCGCCAGCCCGGCCTTGTAGAAGGCGTCGACCATGGCGTGGTCCTTTGCCTGGAAAGCCAGGTGATGCCGGCCGGTGAGTTTTCCCTGTGCGGCCCGGCTGTCGGCAGTGGAGACAAACAGCTCGTCGACCCAGAAAAAGTCGGCGCCGCTGCCGCCAATCGGGGCATCGAGCGCCTGCAGGACCGCCTCGTAGAAACGCCGGCTGGCCGCAAGGTCCCTGACCACCAGTTGGATGTGGTCGATGAGCCGGCCGCGATGCAATTCCTGGGTTTCCATGAAAACGCCTCCTCGTGTGGGTTCGAATTTAGGTTCGGACAGGGCGTCGTCAATGCGGATACTCCTTCCGTCCAGCAAACAAAAGGCCCGCTGGGAGGGGATCCAGCGGGCCTTTGGAAAGCATCTCTAGCCTTCAGAGGTCTGAGGGGGGATCAGACCTGGTAAGAACCTTTGTTGGCCGCGGAGGTTCCACCCGAACAGAAAAATGCCAACGCCCGGTCGAAACCGCGGAATTCGAGCGGTGGAGGCGATTTCTTTCGCGAGACCACTCTCAGTTTGGAACTTTCCGCTCGCAACCGGGTTTGGTGGCGCGGTGGGAGGAATTGCGATTGGATTGTTTTCAGAGGCTCGAAGCGCTTGTCGACAGCGCCGGTGTCGACGATATCGAGGAAGCAACCGCTCTGCTGCGCCGGTTCAAGGGCAGGTCGCGCGAGGTCGCGGCAGCCATAGATGAGTTCATGCTCGATTTCATGACGTTGGTCTTCGTCGTCGAAAACGGCGAAGAAGGTTTCGAAAAGCCGGTCCGCAAGCTCGCTCGCACCAGGCTTTCAAAGCTTGAGCGGCTGGTGACTGTAACGGCGGAGGCAAAGCCGGCTTCCGGCGCCGGCCTATCCCTTCAGGATGGCGGCTAGCCTGGGAATGCCTTCGCTCACCGCGCGCCGGTCGGCGAGCGTGAAGGACAGCCGCAGCGTGTTGCGCCCGGTGCCGTCGGCATAAAACGCGCTGCCCGGCACGAAGGCGACGCGCGCCTCCTTGACCGCCCGCGCCAGAAGCTCGGTGGCGTCGGCCCCTTCCGGCAGCGTCACCCAGACGAACATGCCGCCTTCCGGATGGCTCCAGGTCACGCCTTCCGGCATGTGGGCTTCCAGTGCCGAGAGCAGCCCGTCGCGGCGCTCGCGATAGGCGCCGATAAGTTTTTCCACCTGGCCGTCGAACACGGCTTCGGCGACGCGATGCATCACCACCTGGTTGATCGACGGGCTATGCAGGTCGGAGGCCTGCTTCATCAGCACCAGCTTCTCGACGATTTGGCGCGGCGCGCACACCCAACCGACCCGCATGCCCGGCGACAGGATCTTCGAGAACGAGCCGCAATAGAGCGTGCGCGCCTTGTCGATACCGCCGGACCTGATGCAGTCGAGCGCCAGGATCGGCGGCTCGCCTTCACCGTCATAGCGCAGCGCGCGATAGGCGGCATCCTCGATGACGGCGATGTCGAGTTCGCCGGCAAGGTCGAGCACCGCCTCGCGCTGCTCACGGTTCAGCGTGTTGCCGGTCGGGTTGGCGAAATCCGGCACCAGATAGGCGAATTTGGCCTTGCCGCCATTTGCAGCCGCCGCCGCGCGATAGGCATCGGGCGTCATGTTGCCGCCGGCCGGGGTCAGCCGATCGTAGCGAGGCTCATAGGCGTTGAAAGCCTGCAGCGCGCCCAGATAGGTCGGCCACGTCACCAGCGCGGTATCGCCCGGCGACAGGAACAGTTTGCCGAGATAATCCAGCGCCTGCTGCGAGCCGGAGGTTATGAAGATGTTGGCCTCGTCACAGGCGACGCCGAGCTTGCCCATCTGCCCGGCGAGCCAGCGCCGCAACGGCAGATAGCCTTCCGAGACCTGGTACTGCAGCGCCGCACCCGCCTCGGCGCCGCCGAGCACCGAAGCATAGGCGTCGCGGATCGCCTCGGCCGGGAACAGCGCGGGATCGGGAATACCGCCGGCGAACGAGATTATGTCTGGCTGGTCGAGCAGCTTCAGGAGCTCGCGGATTTCGGACGCTTTCATGCGCGACGAGCGCGAGGCCAACAGATTCATAAGGGTCACGACACGCCTCCCCAGACGCTGCAATATAGGTCAACTTGACTGACCTATATCCCCTCTTGGTCGCGAGTTGAAGTATGCCTGAACGATTTCCCGAATGCGCCAGCGGTGGCGCGATGCTCGAACGCCGCGAGCCGTTCCACAAAAGTGTGCAGTGGTTCCGCCCGCCTATAGGCTCTTCTTGTAGCCGAGATGGCTACCGGTAAAGCCGAGGCTTTCGTAAAAGCGGTGCGCGTCCGCCCGCCCCTTGTCGGTGGTTAACTGGACAAGGCTGCAGCCCCGCGCCCGGCACGCGTCGATCGCCCATTCGATCATCAGCCTGCCGACGCCCCCCGAGCGTCGGTGGCCGGCAACCCGAACCGCCTCGATCTGCCCGCGCCACGCGCCCTTGCGCGACAGGCCCGCAAGGAAAGATATCTGCAAGGTGCCGATCACCTCGCCGCCATCCACGGCCACCACCAGCAACTGATTGGGATCGGCGTCGATGGCGTTGAAAGCGTCGATATAGCCTTGTGCCAGCGGCAAGGAGGCGTCCTCGCGGCCGGCGCCAAGCGGATCGTCGGCCAGCATCGCGACGATATCAGGCAGGTCGGAGGCCTGCGCACGGCGGAAGGTGATCATTGTGTCGAGATATCGCGAGGCGGCGGCAGCGGCAAGATTTTAATACACTCCCGGCGCTGGCTAAACTTTGCCCTCATACGCTCGCTGCGCCCGCGTCACCGCCTCATCGAGCCTCGCACCCTCGGCATATCTAGCCAGGTTTTGCGGCCGCACCGTCCCAGGCAGCAGCCTCGGACACGGCTCGGCGGCGCCGACCACCATCCGCACCGGGATGACGCCGGCCCACACCGGATGCCCGTAATCCTCCTCGTCGTCGGCGACCCCCTTGGCGCGCACCTTCGACGACGCTTCTTCGATGCGCATGCCGATCACCGTCGTCGCCTTGGCCTCCTGCGCCGAGATCGGCCGCAGGGTCTCATTCCGGCCGGGGTAGAAGCGGTCGACGACGCCGGCCAGCGCCTTCAGTTTCTCTTCAGGCTCATCGATGATCCGCGCCGTGCCGAAACACATCGCCGAGCGGTAGTTGGCCGAGTGGTTGAAGCCCGAGCGCGCCAGCACCAGCCCGTCGAGATGCGACACCGTGAGACACGCCGGCGTGCCGCCGCGCAGATTGCGCAGCATGCGGCTGGCCGACGAGCCGTGCCAGTAGAGCATGTCGTCCTCGCGCCAGTGGATGGTCGGCGTGCAATAGGGCTGGCCGTCGAACGTATAGGCGACATGGCACAGCAGCCCGGCATCCAGCACCGCGAAGACTGCCGCATGGTCGTAGCTGCCGCGCTCGTGCAGGCGCTTGATGCGGTTGCGGCTGGTGGTCGGAAAGCTGGCTGGCGTGTCGTTCACGGCTTGCATCCTTGGTTGTTGTCTGCCAACCATGCGCCATGACATTGGTTGATAAAAGAACCAATCTGATGAAGAAAAACCAGACCAATTTTCCGGATTGGTCGGCGCTGATCCCGGTCCTGCCGGGCGACGGCCCGCGCAGCCGTGAACTATATGCGGCGCTGCGGCGGCTGATCGAGACCGGCGCGCTGGCCGCCGGGGCGAAACTGCCGACCACCCGGGATCTCGCACAGCGCTTCGGCCTGTCGCGTTCGGCGGCGGTCGCCTGTTTCGAAATCCTGATCTCGGAGGGGTTTGCGGTTGCCAAGGTCGGCGCCGGCACCTTCGTCGCGCCTGACGTGCCGCATCTGCCGACAGCACTGGTCAAGCCGCGTCCGCCGGAGATCGACGCGGCGACCTCGCTGCCTTGCGGCCTTGGCGTGGCGGTGTCGGATCCGCGCACGCTCGATATGTTTCGCATCCTGTTGTCGCGTCACCTCACCCGCCCCGGACCGGAGCATTTTCGCTATGGCGACCCGCGCGGCGGCCTGCCGCTGCGCACGGCAATTGCAACTTATCTCAGGACCGCACGCGGCGTGCGCTGCGACGCCGGCCAGATCGTGCTGACTTCGGGCACGCAGCAGGGGCTGGATCTTCTGGTGCGTGCCGCGCTCAGCCCCGGCGATGCCGTCTGGATCGAAAACCCCTGTTACCCGATGGCGCAGGCCGTGCTGGCTGGCAGCGGCGCCAGGGTTTTTGGGGTACCGGTCGACGCGGAAGGGCTCGATCCCGAGATCGGCGAAAGCCTGTGCTCCAAGGCGCGCGCGGCCTATGTCACGCCCTCGCATCAATATCCGCTCGGCGTGACGATGACGATGCGCCGCCGTCTCGCTTTGCTCGACTGGGCGCGGCGCAACGATGCCTGGATCATCGAGGACGACTACGACAGCGAGTTCCGCTATGCCGGCCCGCCGCTGACCTCGCTGCAGGGCATGGACGGTTCAGGCCGTGTCGCCTATCTCGGCACCTTCTCGAAAATCCTCTTCCCCGGCCTGCGCATCGGCTATGTCGTGGTGCCCGAAGCGCTGCTCGATGCCGTGATGGCGGTCAGGGCGCGCTCCGACCGCTTCCCCTCGACGCTGGCCGAAGGCGCGCTGACCGACCTGTTGAACGAAGGCCATTTCGCCGCCCATCTCAGGCGCGTGCGCCGCCGCGTCCAGGCCGCGCGCGACGTGCTGGTCGCCGGCCTCGAGGCGCATTGCGGCGATGCCCTCGAAGTAACCGTGCCCGAACAGGGGTTGCATTTGATGGCGACGCTGAAGCGCGCCGGGCCTGACACCGCGATCGTCGAGGCGGCGAAGGCGGCGGGTGTCGGCGCCAGGGCCTTGTCCTCGATGTTCATCGGCGGGGCGCCCCGGCAAGGTCTGGTGCTGGGTTTTTCGGGATTCTTGGATGAGGAATTGATTGCCGCGACGGCGCGACTGGGTGGGGTGGTTCGGCAGCAAGCCCGGTGAGCCAACGAGAACCGCCTCATTCCTGCGCCGGCATCGAACTGTAGAACCCCTCAATCCCCATCCGCTGGCCCGGCCTTGCCGCACTGCGCCAGCACCTTGCCGATGGCCGCGCTCGACCCCTTCAGTGGAAAGCTGATCTCCCCATATTTGGCCGCACTGACGCTGACATCGCCCTTCCCGCGCAACAGGTCGAGCAGCGGATCGGCTTTCGCCAGGTTGACCACGAAGTAATTGTACATGGCCTCCAGCTGCAGCGTCCTGGTCACCGTCTTGCCGTCGGCCTTGAACGCGAACGAACCGCTGATGCCAGGTTCCAGCTGCTGGCCGGTGGCACCGAGATCGTAGCTCAGCACCGGCGTGTCGAAACAGGTGAGCATCAGATGCGCATCGCCTTTCGGCCCGCCGCAGACCGAAGCCGTCAGCACGCTGCCGCCCTCGTCTTCCTCCATCTTGGCGCTCCAGCCACCGCACGACGCGGCAAACGCCGGCTGCGCGGCCTGCAGGATCGCCAAGGCACCAGCGACGATGAGATGTGCAACTCTCATGACTCCCCCAATTGACTGCCTCCAGGGCATTTGCAGCGCCCGTCGGCAGCATATAGGAAAAGCGATCCGATGGCATTGCCCCTTGCGGCAACCAGTCCTGTTTCGCGGAGAGTTGGATTGAAAGCCTGCGTTCGCCTGTGTCTGTCCTTTGTTGCCCTGCTGGCCTTGCCGCTCATCGCTCATGCCGAGTGGAAGCCGATCGAGAAGATCGAGCCCTACGCGATCTCGGGCCGGTCCGGCGCCGAACTCTACCGCTCGATCGGCGAGAAAGGGCCAAAGCTCGGCATTGCCCGTGCCATCGCCTACACCAATTTCAAGCTGACCTGGGGGTTAAGGGACTACCGGCCCAGGGGCAAGGACTGCGTGCTGACGGCCGGGCGGCCGAAGCTGATCGTCACCTACACCTTGCCAAAACCCTCCGGCTCCCTGCCGCCCGCCGTCCAGAAGAACTGGGAAACCTTCATCGCCGGCGTCGCCGCCCATGAGAAGGTGCATGGCGCCAGCATGGTCCAGATGGTCCACGATATCCAAGCCGCTACGGACGCCCTGACCGTCGCCGACGATCCCAAATGCAGCAAGACAAGGGCCGAGGTGGTCAAGCGGCTCGACGCGATTTCGAAGGCGCGTGTGCAGGCAAGCCGCGATTTCGACCGCGTCGAATTCGGCGATGGCGGCAATTTGCAGAAACTGGTTTTTTCGCTCGTAACCGGCCCCTGACTGGCGCAGCCTCCAATCCGAAGTTGGCGGCAGTGCTATCTCGACCGCTGGCGCTCGCGCTCTCCGCCGCTTCGCCCCAGCTCACCGCGTTTCCGCACTCGCCCGCAGCTCCGCGCGCTTCTCGTCCGATACCACTGCCAGATCCAGCACCTGCTGCAATTCGGCGGCATGGCGGAAGGACGGTTCGGCTTGCACGCCGGATCGCACTGCGTCAGTGAAACGCTGGTAGTTGGTCGGCACCGTGCCGGCGTCGAGCTCTTCCCATATAGCGTTCTCGACGTTTTCGCCGATGCAGGCCTTGAGCGTCGAACCATCGAGATTGTGCACCACTTCGATGCCCCCCTTCTCGCCATAGATGCGCAGGACGCAGCTCGTTGAGATGGCCTGTTGCCCAGCGGCTGGCATGCACCACGCCGAAGGCGCCGTTGGAAAAGTCCAGCGTCATGGCGAAGCTGTCATTGGCGTCGAGCCCGTAGTCGCCGATGCGGTTGCCGGGCGCCTTGTCGAAGGCGCGCAGCCGGCAGAAGACATGGTCGATGTCGACCGCGGCGCCATAGCTGGCGAAATCGAGGATGTGGATGCCGACATCGCTAAGCACGCCATTCGAGCCGTGGCCGCGCGACAGGCGCCACAGCCATTTCGGATCGGTGCGCCAGTCGCCCCAGAATTTCGACACCAGCCAACTTTGCAGATAGGACGCCTCGACATGCCTGACCATGCCGATCTCGCCCGCCTGCACCATCTGGCGAGCCTTCTGCAGCGCGGCGACGTTGCGATAGGTCAGGTTCACCATGTTGACGATGCCGGCGGCCTCGGCGGCGTCGGCCATCTCGGTCGCCTTGCCGAAGTTTTCGGCCAGCGGCTTCTCGCACAACACCGGCTTGCCGGCGGCGATCAGCGTCATGGTGGTCGGGTGATGGATGCGGTCGGGCGTGACATTGGCCACCGCGTCGAACTCGCCCCATGCCAGCGCCTCATCCAGCGCGGTAAAGCGGTTGGGAATGTCAAAGCTGTCGGCGAACTCGCCGACCCGGGCCGGATCGACATCGACCGCGCCGACAATGTCGACGCCGTCGATGGCGATGAAGCGCCGCGCATGTTCCTGCGCCATCCAGCCGGTGCCGAGTATCAAAAGCCGCATTCTTTGCTCCTTGGGGTGAGATGCCGGAGTCCCCCTCCCGATCGACGCCCTCAAATAGCGCGGATAATGCCGCCGTCGACCCGGATGTTCTGGCCGGTGATATAGCCGGCGCCTTCCGAAGCCAGGAAGGCGATGGTCGCGGCGATCTCTTCCGAGGTGCCGTAGCGCTGCATCGGCACGCTGTCGCGGCGCTCCTCGGTGGCCGGCAGGCTGTCGATCCAGCCGGGCAGCACATTGTTCATGCGTACATTGTCAGCGGCATAGGTGTTGGCGAAGATCTTGGTGTAGGCGGCAAGCCCGGCGCGGAACACGGCGGACGTCGGGAACATCGGGCTCGGCTCGACCACCCAGGCGGTCGAGATGTTGATGATGGCGCCGCCCTTCTGCTTGACCATCTGCGGCGCCACGATGCGCACCGGACGGATGACGTTCAGCAGATAGACATCCATGCCGGTGTGCCATTGCTCGTCGGTGATTTCGAGGATCGGCGCGCGCGGCCCGTGGCCGCCGCTGTTGACCAGCACGTCGATGCGGCCAAAGCGCTCCAGCGTCAGGTCGACGAGGCGCTGCAGATCTTCATTGGATTGGTTGGAGCCGGTGACGCCGAGCCCGCCCAATTCCCCAGCCAGCGCCTCGCCTTTTCCGGAAGACGAAAGGATGGCGACCTTGAAGCCGTCCGCCGCCAGCCGCTTGGCCGCCGCCGCACCCATGCCGCTGCCGCCGGCCACCACCACAGCTACTTTTTCTACACTCATCGGATTTTCCTCTCAGGGTTGGCGGGCACCGCAAACGGTGTTTTCGGGAGTTGAACGTCGATATAGCTGGTTTTCCACACCGGTTCGAACCAGAATGCTTGAAATCAACCTGTAGAAAAACTCCTGCATGCCCGAAGCCTTCCTCAGCCTGCCGCCATTGAATGCGCTGCGCGCCTTCGAAGCCTCGGCGCGTCATCTCAACTTCCGCATCGCGGCCGAGGAGCTGAACGTCACTCAAGGGGCGGTCGCCCAGCACATTCGCGGGTTGGAAGCCGATCTCGGCACAAAGCTGTTCGAGCGGCTGCCGCGCGGCCTGGCGCTGACCGATGAGGGCCGCGCCTATGTGCCCAACATCCGCCGCGCCTTCGACCTGATCTCCGAGGCGACGCTGCTGTTGCGTCCCGAACCGGCGCGGCTGACGGTCAGCGTGACGCCAAGCTTCGCCACCAAATGGCTGATCCCGAGGCTGCACGACTTCGTCGCGCACAACCCGCTTGTCGACCTGCGCGTTCTGGCCAGCGAGAGCCTGTCGAGCTTCCAGGCCGATGGCGTCGACATCGCGGTGCGCCAGGGCCGCCCACCCTTCGGCGCCGGTCTGGTCGTCGACCTGCTGTTTCCCCAGCAGATCGTCGCCGTCTGCAGCCCGGCCTTGCTGCCGGAAGATGCTGCTGAAATCGCAGCCTCCGAAATCCAGCACCATGTGCTGCTGCACGATGCCCACAATCTGTGGCCGGAATTCATGGAGAAAGCGGTCGGCTTGAAGATGACGACCGAATTGAAACGGATGCGCTTCAACCAGACGGGCCTCGCCATCGACGCCGCCGTCGCCGGCCAGGGCATTGCGCTGGCCAGCCGCTTCCTCGTCGCCGCTGATCTCGCCACGGGCCGCCTGGTTCAGCCCGTCAGCGGCGAAATGCGCGGCACGCAGGATTTTTATGTCGTGATGCCGAGAAAGCAGCGGCACCCGGAGCCGACGCAAGCGGTGCGGCAATGGCTGCTGGATGCGGGGGAACGGCCGCCGGTCTAGATCGGCAGCAGGGCGTCGGGCTTCACATTGGCGATCGAGGCGTAGGTGTGCGTTTCCCGCACCCCGGGCAGCGGCAGGATGACCCGCTGCAAAAAATCCTGGAACATCGCCATGTCGGCGATGCGCGCCTTGACCAGATAGTCGAAGCCGCCGACCACCATGTGGCATTCGATGATCTCGGGCGCCCGCAGAACCGCCTCGGCGAAGCGGTCGAAGACATGCGGCGCCGTGTGGTCGAGCCGCACCTCGATGAAGACGAGCTGCGCCTGCCCGATCCGAGCAGGATCGAGCACCGCGCGCACGGCGCGGATGAAGCCTTCGGCGAACAGCCGCTTGACGCGCTGCGTCGCCCCGGTCGGCGACAGGCCGACCCGCCGCGCCAGATCGAGCGTCGTGCGGCGGCCGTCCTCCTGCAACAAACGCAGCAGCGAGCGGTCGATACGGTCGAGATCGTCCATTTCAGGATTCACGCTTTGTGAGCCGGGCACGCGTGATAGTCACGCCAAAATAACGAAAACAGCATATTTCATCACGCTGATAGATCGCAATACCGTTGTCGTGCAACCCATAACGAAAGCGGATTCCATGACATCAGCGATATCGACCTCCCGCAGCGCCCAGGCCAAGGGTGACACGCCGGTGCTCATCCTGAGCGAGGCCGAGGTGAAAACCTGCATCGACCTGCGCCAGCTTCTCGACGTGCTCGCCGGCGGCTTCAAGGCCTTGTCCGGCGGCAAGGTGGTCAATCCGGCACGGCCGCAGCTCGACATTCCGCAGGTCGGCTATTCGCTGGCGATGTCGGCATGGATGGCAGGCATGCATCTGACGGTGAAGATCGTCAACGTCTTCGAGGGCAACGTCGCCAGAGGCATCCCCAGCCACCTCGCCACCATCCATCTGTTCGATCCGCAGACCGGCATGCCGGTCTGCGTCATGGACGGCACCTACATCACCGCCGTGCGCACCTCCGGCTCCGCCGTGCTCTCGGTGCGTGAACTCGCCCGCCGCGACGCCAAGGTCGCGACGGTGGTCGGCGCCGGTGTGCAGGCCGGCCAGCATCTCAATCTTCTGCCGCTGGTGCGCGACTTCACCGAGATCCGCGTCGTCTCGAAGGAATTCGCCGATGCGCAGGCGCTTGCCGCGCAGCATCCCGGCGTCGTCGCCGTCGCCGATATCGAGGCCGCGGTGCGTTCGTCCGACGTCGTCTGCCTGGCAACGCATTCCTATGCGCCGGTGATCTCGGCCGACTGGGTGCGGCCCGGCACTCACATCTCATCGGTCGGCGTCGCCCCGCCCGGCGGCGAACTGCCGGTCGAGCTTATCGGCAGGGCCAGCCTGTTCGTCGAGACCAGGGAGGCCTTTGCCCCGACGCCGGTCGGCTCCTGCGAACTCGCTGACCTCGATCCGCAAACCGGAACCGAGCTCGGCGACATGCTGCTCGGGCGGCGGCCGGGACGGGTTAGCGCCGATCAGGTCACCGTCTACAAGGCCATGGGCGTTGCTATGGAGGACATGGTGGCGGCCGATCTCGCCTATCGCGAGGCGGTTCGGCGGGGAATGGGGCGTGTGGTTGCGATGTAGTGGGGGCTCAATTGTCGAAGCCAGCGCCGCCCGTCAATAGGATCGTCCTTCTCCCCGTTTACAGCAGGGCTATCGCATATGGATTCTTGCGAGGAAGAACCCCCACCCTAACCCTCCCCACAAGGGGGAGGGAATGCTGCCGCGTGCCTTTAATTCTTGTTGGCGCCGAAAAGACAGGCGATGCTTCTGGGTCAGCGCCAACGGAAGTCTCCCTTCCCCTTTTGGGGAGGGGTTAGGGGTGGGGGTCCGTGCCGGGCAGACATCTCAGGAATTCCATATGCGATAGCCCTGCCCTTGCGGGGAGAAGATGGCGGCAGCCAGATGAGGGGCGGCGCAGCCATCGAGAATGTTAGTCCCTACCCCTCCACCGTCTCCAGCACGCTCAGCAGCGTGCCTTCCATATCAGGCTCGTCGCCGGAGCAGACGCACAGCATCTCGGCGTCGCCCTCGCCGACCGAGAGGTAGGCATGACCCATGGTGGAATCGATGTAGACGCTGTCGCCCTGTTTCAGCCGCACCGGCGCGTACTGGTCGGTGTGCAGTTCGATCTCGCCCTTGAGCACGATCAAAAATTCCTCGCCGGCATGCCTGGTCAGCGGGCCGAATTCCTGCGGCGTGCGGGCGCGTGCATAGGCGTGGATCGGCACCATGCGCTTGCGCACCAGATCGGTGGCCAGATAGCGGTAGTCGTAGTTGCGGGTCAGCTGGCGCAGCGTGTTGGACTGCGAAGTCACCGAACGACGGGTGCGCGCGGCCGGCTGCTTGCGGTCGCCGCTGAGCAGCTCGGTGACATGGATGTTCAGCCCCTCGCAGATCTGCAGCAGCTTGTCGTAGCTCAGCGACATCTGGTCGTTCTCGACTTTGGACAGCGTCGACACCGCGACGCCGGTCAGCGTGCTGACCTCCTGCAAGGTCCAGCCATGCGTTTTCCTCAAGCCGCGCAGACAATCACCGAGGTTCGGTTGCTCCGACATCGTCAGCTCCGTTGCGCGGCCCATCGAGCCGCCAGTCCACCCTAGGTAGTCCAACTCTCTGCCGCCATCAACAACACCAACAATTTTCTTATACGCTAAATATTGACTGGATACGAAATTATTTCTACCCCTAGGGCATGCAATCCAAGTCTATCCAAAAAATCGTCGTCATCGGCGGCGGCATTGCCGGCCTTTCGCTGGCGGCTGCCGTGCAGCCCTGGGCCGAGGTCACAGTGCTCGAGCGCGAGCCGCATCTCGGCTATCACGCCAGCGGCCGCTCGGCCGCGCTGTTTTCAGAAACCTATGGCAATGCACTGGTGCGGGCGCTGTCGCTAGCCAGCCGACAGGCGATCATCGATGGCGGCTTCGCCGCCCACCGGCGCGGCGCGCTGCACGTCGGCGGTGTCGAAGACAGTGCAGCCGTCGACCGCATGGCGGCCGAGATGCAGGCACTGGTGCCGAGCGTACGGCGCCTGTCAGCAGCAGAAGTCACCGCTCTGGTGCCGGTCATCGCCACGGCAACCACTTGCGGCGGCGTGCATGAACCCGGCGCGCTCGATGTCGACACGGGAAAGATGCTTGCGGCTTCAGCCTCCGCGCTCAAGGCCGGCGGCGGCGTGATCCGCACCGGCGAGGAAGTGCTGGAGATTTCCCGCGTCGCAAACGGCTTCAGCGTCACCACCAGTGCCGGCGCCTACCAGGCCGACATCGTCGTCGACGCCGCTGGCGCCTGGGTCGATGTCGTCGCCGGGCTGGCCGGTCTCTCCGGTCTCGGCTTCCGGCCGAAGCGCCGCACCGCCTTCCTGTTCGATCCGCCCGCCGGCATGGACATCAGCGCCTGGCCGCTGGTGGTCGATTTGCATGAACAATTCTACTTCAAGCCCGATGCCGGCAGGCTGATCGGCTCGCTGGCCGACGAGACCGATTCCGAACCCTGCGACACCTATCCGGAAGACATCGACGTCGCCATCGCCGTCGACCGCATCGAACAGGCGACGTCGCTGCGCATCGGCCGTCCGTCGACGCCCTGGGCGGGCCTGCGCACCTTTTCGCCTGACCGCACGCCGGTCATCGGTTTCGACCCTCGCCTGCCCGGCTTCTTCTGGCTTGGCGGCCAGGGCGGCTACGGTTTCCAGGTGTCGCTGACGCTGGCGCGGCTGGGCTCAGTGCTGCTGCGCGGCCAGCCGCTGCCGGACGATCTCACGGCACGCGGTATCACGTCCGCCGCGCTTGCGCCCAACCGTTTCATCACCCCGGCGGCGACGCCATGAACTTCACCGGCCTGCCCTTCCCCCAACCCGTAAAGTGTCATCAGGAGCGTTTGCGATGAAATCCGTTCTGCGCGCAGTCCTTACCTCGTCCTTGCTGGCCTCGTCCGTCCTTCTTGGCGGACAGGCCTACGCCAAAACCTTGGTCTATTGCTCGGAAGCCAATCCCGAGACCTTCAACCCGGCGATCGGCACGGCGGACTCCACCATGGATGCCGCCGCCAAGACGATCTTCAACCGGCTGGTCGAGTTCAAGCCTGGCACGACCGAAGTCGGGCCGGCGCTGGCCGAAAGCTGGGAGGTCTCAGCCGAAGGCAAGATCTACACCTTCCACCTACGCCACGGCGTGAAATTCCAGTCGAACGACCACTTTACACCGTCGCGCGAGTTCAATGCCGACGACGTGCTGTACACCTTCAACCGCCAGCGCGACGCCAGCAATCCCTACCACAAGCTCGGCGGCGGCGCTTACGAGTATTTCAACGCACTGGGCATGGGCACGCTGATCGACAAGATCGACAAGGTCGACGACCACACCGTGCGCTTCACGCTGACGGCTGCCAATGTCACCTTCCTGCCCGGCATTGCGCTCGACTATCTCTCCATCCTGTCCCTGGAGCAGACCGAAAAGATGGTCGCCGCCGGCACGCCGGAACTGATCGATAGCGAGCCCGTGGGCACCGGCCCGTTCGTGCTGCAGGCCTATGTCCCCGACAGCCAGATCCGCTACGCCGCCAACAAGGATTATTGGCGCGGCGCGCCGAAGATCGACACTCTGGTCTTCGCCGTTACGCCCGAACCGACCACGCGCGTCGAGCGTCTCAAGGCCAATGAGTGCCAGGTCGCCGCCCCGCCCCCGCCAAGCGCCGTCGCCGATTTGCGCACCGATCCCGACATCACCGTGCTCGACCTCAAGGGCCAGAACATTGGCATTCTCGGCTTCAATGTCGAACATCAGCCGCTCGGCGATGTCCGCGTGCGCATGGCGCTGGCCAAGGCCGTCGACCGCAAGGCGATCGTCGACGCCGTCTATGCCGGCGCCGGCACGGTCGCCGGCAGCGTCGTGCCGCCGGCGCAGATCGGCGCCGTCACCGATGCCGGCATCGACTATGACCCGGATGGCGCGAAGGCGCTGCTGAAGGAAGCCGGCCACGAGAGCGACCTGAAAATCAGCCTGTGGGCGATGCCGGTATCGCGGCCGTACAATCCCAACGCCAAGCGCATGGCCGAGATGATCCAGGCCGACTGGGCGAAAGTCGGCGTCAAGGCCGAGATCGTCAGCTTTGAATGGGGCGAATATCTCAAGCGCACCGCGGCGGGCGAACAGGACGCCTACCTGCTCGGCGGCAGCAGCGACAATGGCGACCCCGACAACATGCTGAGCTACCTGCTGTCCTGCGACGGCGTGAAGGGCGGCTCCAACCGCTCGCGCTGGTGCGATCCGGCCTTCGAGAAGCTGCTGCAGGACGGCCGCGTCGCCGCCGATCCGAAACAGCGCGCCGAGATCTATGCCAGGGCGCAAGCGATCCTGAAGGTTGAGGTGCCGGTGGCGCCGATCGCCCATTCGGTGGTGGCGATCCCGATCCGCAAGAGCGTGCTCAACTACGTGCTCGACCCCTTCGGCCGGCAGAACTTTGCCGCTGTCGATATGGCGGAGTGAAGCTTGGCGACCCTGCCCTCGGGCTCGGCCCGAGGACGCACCGACATCATCTATGAAACCAGCAATTTAGCGGCGAAAGCAGAATCCATGTGTGAAGACCTGAACGCCCTCCTCAAGACCTATCTCACCGATGGCGCGGTAGGCGCATCACTCGCATACTCCACTGGCGCCGCACCAACCCCCCTGACCGCCGGCCTCGCCGACCGGGAGCATGGCATTGCCGTCTCGCCTGAACGCCTGTTCAAGATCGGCAGCTGCACCAAGACCTTCGTTGCCGCGGCCCTGGCCAAGCTCGCCCAGGACGGCAAGCTCGATCTCGGAGCGCCGATCTCCGGCTGGTTTCCTTACCTGCCGGAAGCAAAAGACATTTCGGTGCGCCAGTTGATCAACCACCGCAGCGGCCTGCCGGAGTTCGAATATTACATTCCGATGGATCCGAGCCGGCAATGGACGCCGCGGCAACTGGTCGACATCGCCTTCGCTTCCGACAAGCAGAAGGCGCCGGGCGGACCCGCCGTCTACAACAACACCGGCTATGTGCTGGCCGGCATGGTGATCGAGGCGGTGACAGGCCAGTCGCTGGGCGGCTATGTCAGAAGCGCGGTGCTGCAGCCGCTCGGCTTGGAGAATACCTGGTCGCCGGCCACCGAAGCCTTTCCGGAAAAGTCGATGGTGCGTGGCTACTACCACCGCCCCCCGCCGCCGGCGAATGCGCCCACCGACATCGCCTCCGGCGGCGAGATGTGGCGCGTGGACGGCGTGCTGCGCTACTCCGACGAATTGCAGGATTCTTCCGATTCCTTCCCGTTCGGCGCCGCTTATGGCTGCGGCGACATGGTGTCGACGCCGTCCGACATGGTGAGCTTCATGCGCGGTCTCTTTTCCGGCAGAGTGCTGTCGCCGCCGTTCTTCGCCGAGATGTTCGAACACCGCGTGCCAGCGAGTTTTCCGGGCACCCGCATGCGCGAGACCGGCGCCGGCATGTTCCAGAGCGACTACGCCAACCGCGCCTTTTACGGCCACCAGGGCAGTATCCCCGGCTACGTCGCCGTCATGCTGCATGACCCGATCTCAGAGCTGACCATCGCCATGACCAGCAATGTCGGCTCCGGCAACCGCCTGTCCTTCCAGGCCAGCGGCTTGCATCCGGTGGTGGATAAGGCGATCCAGATCATTCTGGAAAACTAGCCGCGAAAGATCGCCACGGCGGCAGCGATGATCGCCGCGTTATCCTTCGCCACAGTTCCATCGGCGAGCGTCTTGCCGTCTTCCAGGCCGACCCGTGTCGACCAGCGCTTGCGATACGCAAGCTCGACGAGGGGCCAGACAGTTGTGTCGACGCCATGCAGCAGGATCGACCGCCGCACCCCTGCGCGATCGAGCACCGTGGCGATGCCGTGTGCCTCGTCGAGTGCCACGGACAGATCCGGGATGTCGATCTCGATCAAGATGCGCAGCACCCGGTCGTGGTCGGGAAGCGCCACGAAGCGCTCAGCGTCGGCGACGGTGGCAAGCCCGGCCTCGATGCCGACGCCACGCTGGCGCAACAGCTCCATCACGCGAGGCGCATCCACCTCCGACAGATTGACCGATGCATAGTCGGGCAGTTCCCGCCAGCCGGAGATCGCCGCACGGGTCCGCTCGACATCGTTCTCGATCCAGGCGCCCGTCGACACGCCTATAAGCGTGCCCGGACAGGCCTGACGCACCGCCAGCACGGTGGCATCGACGGCCGCGAGGCTTTCGCGCCCATCAAGGCCGCGCGGGTGGATGTGCAGTTCGGAGGCACCCGCGGCGACGCAGGCGGCGGCATCGCCGGCCATCGCCTCGGCAGTCAGCGGTAGCGCGGGATGGAAATCGCGCGGACGCGCGCCGTTGATGCAGGCCTGGACGATCATCGGTCTCACCTCGGACAAGGGAGCCGACAGTCTAGTCGCGCGGCAAGGCACCGCAAAGAGTTGGGTGGCGTCACTCCTGACAGCGCATCTGCCGCGCCCTGTTTCTGCGGCATTTGAATAAAAGCCGCTTGTGGATATTTACCCCGCGTTCCCTCGTCTCCGGCAAGGTCTTCTAGGGCGGGATCATGGAGGGACCATTGACCAGCGATTTTTCAGCCGCCCGCATCCACCTCGAACGCGCCTATCATTATCTGCAAGGCAACGACGAGACGAGTCGCACGGCCTGTGAAGCGCTCGATCTGTTGATCGAAGCGGTGACGGAGGCGCAGCACAGGCGACCCGAGGCTGGAGTGCTGGAGTTTCCGCAATCAACGGCGCGGCGAACCGGATAGACTGTGGCGAGTTTCAGGTCAGTCCGGCCTGGCCTGAAACTCGCCGCACCCGGATCACGATGCCTTGCGGGCCGCCGCTCCCTTGGTCGCACGCACGACAATCCGCTCCAGCGGCTCCGGCCGGTGCAGCAAAAATCCCTGGCCGAAGGCGACGCCCATGTCGCTCAACATGGCCAGCGTGTCCTGCCGTTCGATCTTCTCGCCGACCACGTCACAGCCGAGGCTGCGGGCGATGCTGGTGATGGCCAGCACGATCTCGCGGTCGAAACGGCTTTGCGTGATGTGCTCGATGAAGGAACCGTCGATCTTGATCGCGTCGACGGGGAACCGCCGGAGATATTCGAACGAGCTCATACCAGCGCCGAAATCATCGAGGCTGACTCGGCAGCGCCGCTCGCGCGCCTTGCGCACAAACTGTTCGGCGGCGTCGAAATTGGTGACGGCGGCGGTTTCGGTGATCTCGAAGCCGATGCCCGAATGCGGCGCCCCGGTTTCTTCTATGACGTTGTCCACGAAGTCCCAAAGCTGCGGGTCGCTCAGCGTCTGCGCCGACAGATTGAAGCCAAGCGTCAACGCCCCCGAACGCAAGGCGGCACCATGCCGCGACAGCGCGGTGCGGATGATCCAGCGGTCGAGCCGCGACGCGATGCCGAACCGCTCGGCCACCGGAATGAACTCGCCGGGTGGCACCAGCCGGCCGTTGCGGGCGGCGAGCCTGGCCAACACTTCGACATGGCGGCTTTCCAGCCAGGGACGGCCCAGCCGATGGATTTCCTGGCCAAACAGCTTCAGCCTCCCGTCTTCCATGGCATCGACCGTATCGGCGACGACGCGCGCCGCGTTGAGGCCACCCGAACCCGATGCCGTATCGGTGGAGAAGACGGCAAATCGGTTTCGCCCGGCGGCCTTGGCCGCGTAGCAGGCGTCGTCGGCGCAGGCCAGCGCGTCGGCCACCGTCGTGTTTGCATCATCGACGAAAGCGATGCCGATCGAGGCCGCCAGCTTGCGCGACGTGGCCGTCGATCCTAGTTCGGCATCGCGAACCGCTGCAAGTACCGCGTCGGCCAGCCGCCCGGCCTGCGCCGTATCGCAATTGGGCATCAGCAGCGCGAACTCGTCACCGCCCAGGCGCGCGGCATGCGCCGTCGGGGGAAGGCAGCCCAGAATGCCTTGGGCAACGCTTTTCAGTGCCAGGTCGCCGGCCGCGTGGCCGGCAAAATCATTGAGCGCCTTGAAGTAGTCGAGATCGACATAGAACACGGAGAGCGGCAGCCGCTGCGCGGCCGCGATATGATCGGCCAGCAGCCGGTCGAACGCGGCACGGTTCCAGAGACCGGTGAGCGCATCGTGGCGGGCCGCATAGGCAAGTTCCTGCTCACGCTGCTTGTCTTCGGTGATGTCGCGCACCGTGCCCAGGATCTGCCCCGCCAGCCGGCGGTCCGGGATTTGCGGGTCGGCGATGAAACGCAGCAGGGATTCTATGTGCCGGACCTCTCCGTCGCGTCGGACGATGCGGTATTGCACCGCGGTGACCTTGTCCGTTTCGAGCGGCACCAGATGTGTGCGCGACGCGGCCTCCTTGTCGTCCGGATGCAGATAGCCGAACCAGTGGTCGCGCTCGACTTCGGCGGTGTCGGAGACAAGTCCGAAAATCTCCCTGGTGCGTTCGTCCCAATAGCTTTTGCCGGTGGCGAGGTCGTGGTGCCAGATGCCGGTACCGCTGGCGGCGAGCGCCAGGCGGAAGCGCACATTGACCTGCTCGAGTTCGGCTTCTGCGGCTTTCTGCTTGGAGATGTCGGTCTGCACACCCATCAGCCTGAGCGGCTTTCCCATCGCGTCGCGCTCGACGACGCCGCCGCGATCGAGCACCCACACCCAGTGTCCCTGCTTGTGCTTCAGCCGCAATTCGGTCTCGATGGTGTCGGTCAGGCCGGCAATGTGGCGGTCGCCGCTGGCCAGCGCCCGCTCGCGGTCGTCAGGATGGGTCAGTTGCAGCCACAGGTCGCTGGTGTCGGCAAGTTCGCTCTCATCGTAGCCCAGCATCCGCGCCCAGGTCGCGGAATAGAAGCAGTCGCCGGTCACAAGATCCCAGTCCCAGACGCCAAGATGGGCGCGCTCCAGGGCCTTGGCCCAGAACGTTCCATTGCGACTTTTCTTGCCCTGACGCGCCATCGTCTGCTTCGCCTGCTCCACCGCGGGGCAATCTGCGGCAAAACCAGAGAAGAAACAGTTACCGCGGCGATGGCGGGCTGCTTTGTTGGCTCCCCGCCTGCCGCCTCTGCTCTTCGATTGGCCGGCAAGAACCGGAGTTTCGCATCGGCCGGATCTTCCTAGTCATGGCTCCAGGTCATCGGCCAATCCGATGATCCCGGATCATCGGCGGCGCCGATGAGCCCATGCAGAGACAAAGAGGGCGGCGCAACGCTTTCGTAAACAGACTCTTTGCCAACAGGCATCTATCGGTCTAATATTTGGAGATCTATTCGCACACAAGTGTAACCTGATGGTAATATATCGCCTGCGAAATAATCCAATTATTTTTCTGGACAACTGGCGGGATGTCCTTCGATGAGTGAGCACACAGGTCAGCACGGCAACAATCGCCGCCCAGCTGCCATCCTTGACCTCGACATCGCGACAACCAGGAGCGGCTGGCTGCTGGTTGCCTTGTGTCTGACCTATGCCGTGACCGCTGTTTGCCTGCAGCCGGACCGCTACCTGCATCTGGCGCAATCCTATGCCAAGCCGTTCGCCTTTTTCCTGCCCGCGCTTCTGGCGGCGGGCCTTGGTGTGGCGGGGCTGGCATTTGCCCGGCATGCGCCGACGAGGTTCATCCTCGGCGTACTCAGGCACCGCTGGCTTGCAGCCGCACCCGTCATCTTCTTGTTCTTTCTCGGCGTCACCGCATTCACCACCTTGAAGGTCGCCATCCCGGACATGGTGCCGTTCTACGCCGACCGCGCCCTGGCGGACCTCGATCTTCGGCTGCATGGCGCCGATCCCTGGACATGGGCGCACAGCATCGTTTCCGAACCGGTGTCGGTCGTCATTTTCGCCGGCTATGGTTATGGCTGGCTTCTGCAATGGTTCGGCGCCGTGCTCTTCGTCGCCTTCTGGAACAATCCGGTCGGGCGTTTGCGCTACCTATGGGCATTTGCGCTGACCACGATGCTGTGCGGCACCGTTCTTGCGACCCTGCTGTCGTCCGCCGGCCCGATATTCCACGACCAAATCTACGGCGGCGACCGGTTTGTCGCGCTGCAGGCCGCCCTGGCGCAGAAGGGCTACGGCGCGTCGGTCCATCTGTACGCCGATTATCTGTTTACAGCCTACCAGAGTGGCCGCCCGGAACTCGGCGGCGGCATCTCGGCCATGCCCAGCATGCATGTTGCGATCGCCACGCTCAACGCATTCTTCCTGACCCGATTCGGCCGCCGGTGGGCAACCGCCGGCTGGTCCTTCGCGGCCTTCATCCTGTTCGGTTCGGTTTACACCGGCTGGCACTATGCCGTGGATGGCTATCTCTCGATCCTTGTCGTGTCCCTGCTCTGGTATGTGACGGGACGCCTCGTCTTGCCGCCGCAAGCGAGCCGGGATACCGCCGAGGTGGGATTGGCGATCCCGGATCAAGCGGCATAAAGACCGTACCTGCCTGACGCCGCGAGGAGCGCCAGCGGCACGCACCTCCCCGGCTTTTCCTCGCCGAAAGCGGCCGCTGGGCCGGAGCTGCCAACTGTCGCGGAGGGCGACCAGGCGGCATTGACGCCGCCTGGCTTCATTGCTTACTGGCTCGGCGCCATCGTGTGTTCGCATGACACTTTCGGGTTCATGTCGGCGAAAGTGCCGGTCGGGTTGCCCCTCCAGGCCCAGACATGCAGTTCGTAGAATTCGCCCAGGCCATAGCGGTTGGGCGCGCTGTTGAAATTGAACAGCTGTCCGTCCAGCGACGCCGGCCCCTTCGAGGTGATGTATTCGACCGCCACCAGTTGCAGCGTGCCGTCGGCCATCGGCTCGTACATCACGGCCTCAGGCCGGGCGATATCGATCTTGTCGTCCTTCAGATATCCGCCGTTGACATAGTGGATGCCCATGGCGCCACCGGTGATGCCGCTGGCGCAGGGAATGGGCGCATAGCCCTCTGATGTAGCGGCCTTGACGTCGAGAAACCGGCTGTTGGCGGCCCGCACCTTGTCGGCCAGCGGATTGAGGCCGGCCACCGGCGCGGCGGCTTCCTGATGCGCCTGTGCGAAGGTGGTGCAGACAGCCAGCATGGCCCCGGCCATGGCAAGCTTATTGTGAAAGTTCGATATCATCTTCATTCCATTCTTCTTGAAAAAGCCCAGCTGGCCGGCCGCCGAAAATACGGAGGCCCGGCGGGCAAGCGCTGTGACTGTTGTTGCTTGGAGATCCCGAAATCGATGTGACGACTACCGGGAAGGATCATCCCTTCGGCAGATACGGGATCGTTCCAGCCAGATCGGTGTTGTCGATCATCTGGAAACGGCTGTCGCTACCGCCCCGACGGGCCGAAACGAAGGGCGCATAGGCCGGATCGTTGGCGAAGGCGCGGGCCGCCGCTTCCGACGGGAACGCCATCAGGGCGATCAGCGTGGTGTCGAGCGGCTTGCCTTCAAGCGTCTTCACATTACCGCTGCGCGACAGATATCTGCCGCCATGCTTGTGGACGAGGTCGTGCACCGATGCGGCGTAGGCCGGCACCCATTGCGGGTCGTTTATCTTGATGTCTGCGATAACGTAAGCGGTCATGGTAGTCTCCTGGTTGCGGCGCACAGGGTATCCCGTGCAACCGGCCAAAGGGCTCGCATGGCAAGGCGCTCGCCAACCAGTCCGCGATCTGTACTGGGGCAGTACAGTTTCCGTACTGGCCGCTTCATTCATGAAGGCCTAATGTTCGGCCAGGTTGGAGGGAGAGGCGCAATCATGAACCAGCACGGATACAAGCAATTCTGCCCGCTATCGATGGCCGCGGAGGTGCTGTGCACCCGCTGGACGATGGTGCTGATGCGCGAATTGGTGGCGGGTTCGACCCGCTTCAACGACCTGCGCCGCGGTGTCCCCAAAATGTCGCCAACCCTTCTGTCGCAACGGCTGAAGGAGCTTGAGATCGCCGGGATCGTCGAGCGCGGGGAGGTCCGGGGCGAGAAGGGGATCTTCGATTATCGGCTGACGGAGGCCGGCCGCGATTTGCGCCCAGTCGTCGAGGCGATGGGCTTCTGGGGGCAGAAATGGGTCGAGTCCCGGCTGTCGCTCAAGAACCTCGATCCGTCATTGCTGATGTGGGACATGCGGCGCAATTTGAACCCCTCGCCGCTGCCCGAGGGACGCACGGTGATACAATTTCTGTATCAGGACCTGCCGGCGTCCAAACGGTCATGGTGGCTGATCGTCGAGAAGCACGGCGAGGTCGATCTGTGCTGGTACGATCCGGGTTTCGACGTCGACCTTTACGTCTCGACCGATCTGCACACCATGACGGCGATCTGGATGGGACTGCTGACCGTCGAGAAGGCCGGCGCCAAGGTTGCCCTGACCGGCGACCAGGCCATTGGCAGGAAGATGCAGACCTGGCTCGGGCTCAGCCCGTTCGCGGTGGAGCCCAAACGCGCGGCTTAGGAGAGTGGGGCTCTTGGCAGGAAACGGGTGGCGAGGCCGGCTTTTGGCGGCTTCAATGCCGGCCATGTTCATCACCCTGGCGAAAAATCTGAAATCCGCGCCGCCGCAAATCGCCGACGATCCGCGCTGGGCGCGTATCGTTGCGCGCGACAAGTCGGCCGACGGCGCATTCTGGTATTCGGTGGCGACGACCGGCGTCTATTGCCGGCCTTCCTGCCCGTCGCGGCGCGCCAATCCGAAAAATGTGCAACTGCACGGCACGCTCGATCAGGCCAGGACAACCGGCTTTCGCCCGTGCCGGCGCTGCAACCCGGATGGCCCATCGCTCGAGGCCGGTAATGCCGCGATGGTCGCCGATGCCTGCCGCAGGATCGAGCAGAGCGAGGAAGAACCGTCGCTCGCTGAGCTGGCTGATGCCGCCGGCCGTAGCGCCGGTTATTTCCATCGTATCTTCAAGGCGGCCACCGGGCTGACACCGAAGGACTATGCCGCCGCGCACCGCGCCGCCCGGGTCGCCAGGGCCTGGAAGACGGCGCAAGCGTGACGACGGCGATCTACGATGCCGGTTTCAATTCAAGCGGACGTTTTTACGAGAAATCCACCGGGATGCTCGGCATGACGCCGACGCGCTATCGCGCCGGCGGCGCTGATGAAGAGATCCGCTTCGCCGTCGGCGAGACTTCGCTCGGCGCCATCCTGGTCGCGTCCAGTCAAAAGGGCGTCGCCTCGATCCTGCTCGGCGACGATCCCGACGCGCTTGTGCGCGACCTGCAGGACCGTTTCCCCAGGGCGCGGCTGATCGGCGGCGACCGCGACTACGAGGCGCTGGTCGCCCGCGTCGTCGGTTTCGTCGAGGCTCCGGCGCTGGGCCTCGATTTGCCGCTCGACGTGCGCGGCACCGCGTTCCAGCGGCGCGTCTGGCAGGCCTTGCGCGACATCCCCGCCGGCCGCACGGTTTCCTATGCCGAGATCGCGCAGCGCATCGGTGCGCCGAAGGCAACCCGCGCCATCGCCGCCGCCTGCGCCGCCAACAATCATGCCGTCGCCATTCCCTGCCACCGCGTGATCCGCAGGGATGGCGCCCTGTCCGGCTACGCCTGGGGCGTTGAGCGCAAGCGCGCACTGCTGGAGCGTGAGGCGGCGTCCGACAATGCCAACCGGTCAATTCGGGCCTGACCAGGACCGGCAATGCGCGCGATGGCAAGGTCTCCCACCACCGATGCGACCAGCCGGACCCAAGCTGTCGGCAGCCGGCGCGCCGAAGGCTCGAAGTTACTGGTGATGGCGGCCATTGGCGAGATGGTCGATCACGGCAGAGCCGAATGGAGCCGCACCGCGGCCGGCGAGATCGAGCTGCGGTTGTTGACGGGTGAGGTGTTTTTGCTCGGCGAGGTCGCTGTTACTCGTGTCGCGTAAAACGGTTCAAGTCAGTGCTCTACGGCGCCCCCCTCTGTCCGGCAGAGGGGGGGCGCCGTAGAGCACCTACCTTCGAAATTCGAATTTGAAAGCAAGCACCGGAGTGAGCGCGAGAAGCCGTCTCTGTAGGGTTCACGCACAGACAAAGGAGTAAACGCAATGAACCTCATGCAAACCCAAATGGCGCCACCGGCGAGCGTCCCCAATGCCTTCGACACCATAAGCTACGCCATCGGTGAATCCGCAATCGGCGACGTCCTGGCAGCGCGCAGCCAGATCGGCGTCTGCGCCATCCTGATCGGCTCGGACGCCGGCGCGCTGGAGCGGGACCTTGGCCATTGCTTCCCCGACAAGATACTGGTCGAGGACGAGGCCGCACTGCGCGACGATCTCGCGACAATCGCGCGCTTCATCCAAATGCCCGGCGTCGGCCTCGACCTGCCGCTCGACATGCGCCACGGCACGCCATTCCAGCAACAGGTTTGGGATGTGCTGCGCAGCATCCCGTGCGGCGCCACCATCACCTACACCGCGCTCGCCCGGCGTCTCGGCCAGCCGAACGGCGCCCGCGCTGTGGCGACGGCCTGTGCGGCCAACGCAATCGCGCTGGGCATTCCCTGCCACCGTGTCGTCCGCGCCGACGGCTCACTGGCCGGTTACCGCTGGGGTGTCGAACGCAAACGCGCCCTGCTCGACAAGGAGGCTACGATATGAATGCCCATGCCAAAATTGCCAGATCGGTGATCGAAGCCGCCGAGACACGCGTCGCCGGTTACGACTGGCCGGCCCTTGCCGCCGAACTCGACGGCTTCGGCTGTGCCGTGATCGAAAAGCTGTTGTCGCCCGAGGAGTGCCGGCGGATCGCCGACCTCTATTCGGATGAGAAATATTTCCGCAGCCACATCCATATGGCCAGGCACGGCTTCGGCAAGGGCGAGTACCGCTATTTCCGCTATCCCTTGCCCGACCTCCTGGGTGGCCTGCGCAGCGCGCTCTACCCCAGGCTGGCCGAGGTCGCCAATCGGTGGAACGAGCGCATGGGGCAGGCCATGCGTTATCCCGCGACGCACGCCGCGTTTCTCGATCAGTGCCATGCCGCCGGCCAGTCACGGCCGACGCCGCTGCTGCTGCAATATGTGCCTGGCGACTTCAACTGCCTCCACCAGGATCTCTATGGCGACCTCGCCTTTCCGCTGCAGGTGGCGATCCTGCTCTCCGAACCGGGCCGGGATTTCAGCGGCGGCGAGTTCGCCCTGACCGAGCAGCGCCCGCGCATGCAGAGCCGGGTCGAAGTGGTGTCGCTGCGCCAGGGCGACGCCGTTGTCTTCGCCGTCCACAACCGGCCGGTGCAGGGCACCAAAGGCAATTACCGGGTCAACCTGCGCCATGGCGTCAGCCGGTTGCGCTCAGGCATGCGCCACACGGTCGGGATCATTTTTCACGATGCGAAGTGACCAGGGAGAAGATGGAGGTCCCCCTCACCCCGCCGGCGCATAGCGGCTGACCACCATGCCACAGGCATAGGCCTTCGAGCCGAGTAGCCACAGGTTCCTAAAACCGCCCTGATCAAAAATCCGGCGGCCCGCACCCAGCACCGCCGGGTTGATGAAAAGCTGGAACTCGTCGACCAGCCCGGCCGCAATCAGCGCCGACGCGAAACCGGCGCCGCCGAACACCGCCATGTCGCCGCCCTCGCCCGCTTTCAGCGCATTGACTTCGCGCGGCAGGTCGCCGCTGACCACACTGGTGCGCTCCCAAGCCGGCTCCGAGGCCGATTGCCTGAGCTTGTTGCTGAGCACCACCTTGCGGGAGTCGACGATGCGCTGCGCAAAGGCGTAGAACGGATCGCGCGGAAACTTCTTCGCCGCATTGCCCCAATGGGTGAGATAGCCCTCCTGCGCCATCTTGCGGCTGAGCAGGATGGTATCGATGCCTGCGAAGACGGCGTTAAAGTCCTGCTTCAGCGCACCGTCCCAGGCGCTCTCGTCACCCCACTCCCAGAGCTGCCAGGAATGGTCCTCATTGGCGCCGACAAAGCCGTCGACCGACATCTGCATCTGCAGGACCAGCTTTTTCACCGTCATTCTCCTCAGGGCCATCGCAAAACAGTTTACATTTGGAACCGTTGACGCAAGGCCAAAATGATGTCAATAGTAAAGTGATTTAAAAATGGAACCATAGATGTCGACGCGCGAAAAGTCCGGCTGCCCGATCAACCTGTCACTCGAACTGATCGGCGACCGCTGGACGCTGCTCATCGTCCGCGACATGGTCTTCGCCGGGAAAAAGCACTTTCGCGAATTCCTGCAATCCGACGAAGGCATCTCCTCGCGCACGCTGGCCGAGCGACTGCAAACGCTTCAGGAGGAGGGCATCCTCACCCGAAGCGACGACCCGACGCATGGCTTGAGAACCGTCTACCGGCTGACCGAAGCAGGCATCGACCTCTTGCCGGTGCTGGCGACGCTCGGCGCCTGGGGCAGCAAGCACCGCAAGGCCGACGATAAGCTGGCCAGGATTGCCGACGAACTGGCGGCAGGCGGCGAAGCGGCGCTGGAAAGGATGAAAGCGGCGCTGCGAGCGGAGCATATTGTCTAGGCGGTTGCGTTCAGGCGGAACCGGCATGGCTGTTGCCGCACAAATCGCCCCTCCTTGACAATGATCCATCTTTGTTCTTTATTTGTTCCAATCTATCAGCAACTGCGGATGTGCGGTCGGGATGGAAACGACAGCCACCATCCTGCATGCCGATCTCGACGCTTTCTACGCCTCGGTCGAGCAGTTGCTCGATCCGTCGCTGCGCGGCAAGCCGATCGCGGTGGGCGGCGGTGTCGTGCTCGCCGCTTCCTACGAGGCCCGCGCCTTCGGCGTGCGCGGCGGCATGCCCGGGCGCAAGGCGCGCGAACTCTGCCCGCATCTGATCTTCGTCGGTGGCAATTTCAGCCATTACCAGCGGCTAGGCGACGCGGCGATCAAGGTGCTCGACGATTTTACGCCATTGGTCGAGCGCATCTCCATCGACGAGGCCTTTGCCGACGTTGCCGGCTGCACGCATCTGTTCGGCTCCCCACAGGAGATCGCCACGACGATCCGCAGCCGGGTACGCGCCGAACTCGGCCTGCCGATCTCGATCGGCGTCGCCCGCACCAAGCATCTGGCCAAGATCGCCTCGCAGGTGGCAAAACCCGATGGGCTGGTGGTCGTCGAACCCGGCAGCGAGCTCGCTTTCCTGCACGACCTGCCGGTCGGGCTGATGTGGGGCGTCGGCTCGGCGACCAAAGCGCGGCTGGCGGAAATCGGCGTCGAGACCATCGGCCAGCTGGCCAGGACGCGCAGCGGCGCGCTGACGCGGCTGCTCGGCCCCGCCGCCGGCGAAAAGCTGGCCGCATTGTCCTGGAACCGTGACCCGCGCAAACTGGAGACGAAGCGCCGCGCGCATTCCGCCGGCGCACAATCGGCACTCGGAGAGAAGCCTGCCGTAGCACGGGTCATCGTGCCCACTCTGCTGCATCTGGCCGACCGCGTCGCCAGCCGCCTGCGCGCCAAGGCACGGCCCGGCCGCACGGTGACCGTGCGTGTGCGCTTTGCCGATCTCAGCGCAGTCACACGATCGATCACGCTTGACCAGCCGATCTCGGCGACAACCATCCTGGCCGAGATCGCCGGCGACCTGGTGCGCGGCGTGCTCGCCGACCACCCGCATGACAAAACGATCTCGCTGCTGGCGATCTCGGTCTCGCACCTCGAGGAAAGCTTCGAGCTGCAACTCGAACTGCCGCTCGGCCTCGCCGATGAGAAACGCCGGCCCGGTACCAGGAAAGGCCTGGCACGCTTCGACGCCGACCGCGCCATCGACAAGATCCGCGAGCGCTTCGGCAAACAGGCGGTCGGCTACGGCACGGTGGCACTGGAAGCGGCGCGCTCGGTGCCGGATGAATTCAGGGAACTGGCGGAGAAGGAGCTGTGAAGCCAAGGCAAAGGCTATGGGCCGGTACGCGAGTAACGATGGACCCGAACGCCAGTGGAGCTTGCCCCGTGTCGTCGGCTTGCCCCGTGCCAGGGCTCGCAGGCTATGCCGTCATGGTCGGCATCGTGAGTCGGCCAATAGCCAGGTTCGCCCCTGCGGGCGGCCGTGCAGTTCGGGAACGCGGCAAGGTGCCTCAGCACCGAGAGAGGCGTATCAAACCGAATGCCGACGAAGCCATAGACGATATAGCCCGACAACAGAATGAACGGCGCGAACAAAGCCACCCATCTCAGCCTGCCAAGGCGGCGGTGATAGCGTGAAGGCCATCGCAAGAATGGCAGGAGCATCCCCGCCAACTCCCCCGTTGAAGTGCCCGAACCAGACTAGCGTCACCCAGGTAGGGTGGCAACAACGCCTATCTCCGAACGGTTCTCGCGTTCAGAGCGCGGCTATTTGAGTCGGATATCGACACTTTCAGTTCTACGCTTCGCCATCCCAATACCGCCTAACCCCGGCCATATCGAAAATGCCGTCGCGCCGGCGCAAGGCGTCGACCGCCATCTTGTTGGAATCGGGATAGACGCAGACCTCGTTGGGGTTTTTCTCGCCGATCATCAGATAGCGGCACGGTTCCGTACCGCTGTTGAGGAAGGAATGCCCGACCGCCAGGCCGGCGGGAAAGCAGACATAATCGCCGGCCTTCATCTCGTGGCGCTCCTCGCCAAGCAGCAGCGTCACCTGCCCTTCCAGGATCAGCGCATGCTCTTCTTCCAGCATATGGTAGTGCCTGGGCGCCAGGCGCATGCCGGGGGCCGGCGCCTCGATCAGCACGCCGACATGGTAGTCGGGCCGTCCCAAGGCGGCACAGGTGAGGTGTTTGGACCGACCACCGAACCGCGCCCCCTCGCCTTCCTGTTTCCACTCGACAGCATCGCTGGCGACCGGCGGGATCGGCGCGGCCGGGGCCTTGGTGACACCGGCCGTCACATCCGACGGCAACGGATCGCCGGCGGCGAGGCCGGTGCTCTCACCGTCCCAGTAGGTTCGGGTCGCCGCGAGATCGAAGATCGCACGGCTGCCCAAGGCGCGCACCAGCACCTTGTTGGAGGCGGTGTAGACGACAACGTCGTTCGGGTTGCGCTCGCCGACGAGGACGTAGCGGCAGGGTGCGTCGCTGGTGTTGATGAGGCAATGCCCCGCCGCTGCACCTGCCGGAAAGCAGATGTAGTCGCCGGCCTTCATGGCGTAGGCGGCGTCGCCGACATGCGCGGTAAGCATCCCCTCGAGGATGAAGACATGCTCTTCCTCGAAAATATGGTAATGCGCCGGCGAAGTCTGCTTGCCCGCCGGCAACTCCTCGATCGCCACGCCGACATGGTAGTTTTCGCCAAGCGCGGCCAGCGACAAATGCCGATAGCGCACGCCGAAGCGCGGCACATCGGACCATTCCGTCCACGGCACCTCATCCGATGCGAATGGCACGGGCGCTTTCTCGTCAGCCATTGGGGCCTCCTGATCCTGTCGCCCTGCCCTCGTCGCAAGCCGCAGGAGGGTCTACGACAGAACAAAGCTGCCAGCTTCCGGCATCATCGCCAAGCGGTGTTCGCCACGCTCCTGACAGAGCCCGACAGGAGCCGCTCGCTTCAGCCTCGGATGGCCCTGCCGGCCTGCTGCAGCAGCTCGAACGCCGCGAAGCGCTTCGCGTGCCAGCCGGCCAGCGTAGCGTCGGGATGATAGACCTCGCCGAGTTCCGACATGCCGGCCATTGCCGCCGCCACATCCTTGTAGGTCCCGGCGGCGACGGCGCCCAGCATCGCCGAGCCGAGCAGCACCGGTTCCGGCGAAGTCGACGCCACCACCACCATGCCTGTCGTGTCGGCAAGCAGCTGGCGCACCAGCGGACTTTGCCCGGCGCCGCCACTGATGACGATGGTGTCGACGGCAATGCCTTTGTCATGCTCGGCCCGCACGATCTGGCGCGCGCCATAGCCCAGCCCGCAGACCCCGGCGACATAGAGCCCGACCAGGCTGTCGAGGCTGGTGTCGAGATCGAGCCCGGCGATCAGCGCGCGTGCGTCCGGGTCGGCGAAAGGCGCGCGGTTGCCAAGGAATTCCGGCACGACATGGATGCCGCCGACCAAGGCCGGCGTCGCCGCTGCCCCGTTGCGGCTCTGCGCCTGCAGCGACAGCCAGGCGCTGAGGCTGAGCCCCTCGGCCTGCGCCTTGGCGGTCGCTTCGCCGGCCGCCGGATGCATGCGCACTAGATGGTCGATGGCCGCACCCGCCGCAGATTGGCCGCCCTCGTTCAGCCACAGGCCCGGCACCATGGCCGAGAAATACGGACCCCAGACGCCGTCGACGAAGGCCGGCTCGGCGGTCGACGACATGGTGCAGGCCGAGGTGCCGAAGACATAGGCCATGCGCGACAGAACGCTGCCGAACGCGCCGCGCGCGCCGACCGTGCCGACACCGCCGGCATGCGCGTCGATCAGCCCCGCCGCCACGGCCGTGCCGGGGCGCAGGCCAAGGTCCGCAGCCGCCTGCGCGGTCAGCCCGCCGCCAAGTGCGGCACCCGCCGGCACGATCTGCGTGCCGATGCGCGCGAACCCCTCGTCGGCCAGGCTCCCTAGTCCGATGGTGCGGAAATAGGCCTCGTCCCAGCGGCTTTCATGCGCCAGATAGGTCCATTTGCAAGTCACCGTGCAGACCGAGCGGGCAAGGCTGCCGCTCGCGCGCCAGGTGAGGAAATCGGCGAGGTCCATGAACTGCCAGGCGGCGTTGAACGTGTCGGGCAGGTTTTCCGCTAGCCAAAGGAGTTTCGGCGTTTCCATTTCCGGCGAGATGACGCCGCCGACATAGTTCAGCACCGCCTCGCCGCTGCGGTTGATGCGGCGCGTCTGCTCGACCGCGCGGTGATCCATCCAGACGATGATGTTGCGTTCCGAATTGCCGGACTTGCTTACCGGCAGCGGCACGCCGCCCTCGCCCAGCACCACCAGCGAACAAGTGGCGTCGAACCCGATGCCGGCGATGGCCTCAGCTGCCACGCCCGATTGAGCGACCGCTTCCCGCGTGGCCGCGCACACCGCCCGCCAGATGTCGTTGCTCGACTGCTCGACAATGTCGCCGGCCTCGCGCCAGACCTCGATGTCCCGCTTGGCCGAGGCGAGCAAGGTGCCGGTGTGGTCGAACACCCCGGCCCGCGCGCTGCCGGTGCCGACATCGATGCCGAGATAATGGGGCATGAGGAACCTCCGGTTCAGGGAATAGGGGATAGGCAGTAGGCAGTAAGCGATTAGTTAGTAGGATAGGACGCGCGAAGCACTTTTGAGCGGGGCCTGTAAGACTGTGTCTACATCTTCCCTATTGCCTATTGCCCATTCCCTACTGCCTCACAAATCATTGCTCTGCGGCAAAATCACCAGATCCCGGATCGTCACGTTGCGCGGCCGGGTCAGCATGAACATGACCGCCTCTGCCACCTCGCGCGGCTGCATCAGGCCGCCGGCGGCGAGTTCTTCCTCGAGCTTCGCCTTTGGCCAATCGCTGACCAGCGCCGTCACCACCGGGCCGGGCGCCACGGCGCCGACGCGCAGGCCGTGCTTGGCGACCTGCCGGCGCACCGTGTGGACGAAGGCCTGCACGGCGTGCTTGGAGGCCGTGTAGATCGGCTCCCACACTACCGGCACCAGTCCGGCGATCGAACTGGTGACGATGATGTCGCCGGTCTTGCGTTCGATCATGTGGGGCAGCACCGCCTGGATCGAGCGGAAGCAGGCATTGATGTTGAGGTTGAGCATCCGGTCCCAGACGTCGGGATCGCCAGTCGCCACCTCGCCGCCGACATAGGCGCCGGCATTGGCGTGGAAGATGTCAAGCTGGCCGGCCTTCTCCAGGATTTGCGGCATCATGGTGGCGACGCTTGCCGGCTGCATCAGGTCGATCACCAGCGGGATCGCCTTGGGGCCAAGCTCGGCGCACAGTTTGGTCAGCGTCGCTTCGGCGCGGTCGACCAGCACCACGGTGGCGCCCGCCGCCAGCATATGCCTGGCGCATTCGAGGCCGATGCCTGATGCCGCGCCGGTGACGGCGGCAACTTTTCCGGACAGTTCTTCGCTCATGTCTTGCTTCCTGTTGATGGGTTCAGGCCCGGCCATGGGAAACACGCGAGCGGCGTGCCAGCGAGTCGACGATAACTGCGATGGCAAGCACGGCGCCGGTGATCATGTACCGAAGCGACGAGGACAGATCGAGCAGCGTCAGGCCGCTGGCGATCGACTGGATGACGATGATGCCGAGCAGTGCCGAATAGGCGCTGCCGCGGCCGCCGAACAGGCTGGTGCCGCCAATGACCGCCGCCGCGATGGCGTTAAGGTTCACGTCGCCGGTGCCGGCCTGCTGGCTGGCCGAGGCAAGGCGGGCCGCCGACAGCACGCCGCCGAAAGCGGCCAGCATCGAGCACAGCACGAAGGCGCTCGAATAGATCAGTCGCACATTGATGCCGGCGCGCCTTGCCGCCTCGCGGTTACCGCCGACCGCCGACATCGAGCGGCCCCATTTCGTCCGCGTCAGCGCGTAGTGCATTGATATGACCAGGCCGACGAACAGGCCGAACATCCACGGAATGCCGCGCGCCTGGTTGAGATAGAAGACGATGAGTTCGAGAATGACCGTGATGACGATCGCCCGCGTGATGAGCCCGCCGGTCGACGGCGCCGACAGATTGGCGGCGCGGCGGCGCGCGACGGTGCGCAGGCCGGTGACCAGCATGACGATGCCGGGCACGGCCGCCAGAGCGAACGAAACAAATTTCGGCATCATCAGCAGCTGGCCGAAATTCACCAGGTTCGAGCCATAGGGCAGATTGATCGAGCCGGTCGAGCCGAGGATATAGAGCTGCAGGCCGAGCACCGCCAGCAGGCCGGCAAGCGTCGAAACGAAACTCGGCATGCCGAGCCGGTTGAACAGCAGCGCATAGAGCGCGCCGATGAAGCCGCCGACGGCCACAGCGGCGAGGATGGCGAGCGCCACCGGCCAGCCCTGATTGACCCACAGCGTGCCGACCATCGCCGAGGCAAAGCCGCTGATCGAACCGACAGACAGGTCGATCTCGCCGACCATCAAAACGCAGACGATGCCGAGCGCAATGACGCCGACGGTGGAGCAATCGAACAGCAGATTGACCAGATTGCTGCTCGACAGGAAGATCGGGTTGATGCTGGCGAACACCGTCCAGATGATGACCAGCCCGACGATCACCGGCAGCGAGCCGAGATCGCCCGAGCGGACCCGGTCGAAGAACCTACGGATGGCGCCGCCGAGCCCCGCCTCATGCTTGACGCGCACATCGGCGCGGTCGAGCTGCGGCGGCACGGAGGCCGCCTGTTCGGCTTCACGGCTCATGGGCGTGGCTCCCCTTTTTGATCTTGCAGGGTGGTTTGATCCTGTCGCGACTGCTTGCGCTCGGCGCGCCGTGACACCGAATTGTTCGACGCGCCGGTGATGGCGCTGACAAGTTCCTGGTTCGAGGCGTCGGGCGAGAAGATGCCGTTGTTGCGGCCAAGCCGCAGCACGACGATGCGGTCGGCGACGGCGCGCACGTCTTCCATATTGTGGCTGATGATGACGACGCCGAGGCCGCGGTCGCGCACCCGCTCGATCAGGTTGAGCACTTCCGCCGTCTGTGCCACGCCTAGCGCCGCCGTCGGCTCGTCAAGCAGGATGAGCTTGGGTTCGAGCAGCAGCGAGCGGGCGATCGCCACCGTCTGGCGCTGGCCGCCCGACAGCGACGCGACGACTTCGCGGACACTGGGGATGCGCGCCGAAAGCTCGTTGAGCAACGTCCAGGCGCGCACCTCCATCGCCACCTCGTCCAGGCGCAGCGGGTTGAGCTCACGGCCGAGAAAGATGTTGGCGACGATGTCGAGGTTCTCGCACAGCGCCAGGTCCTGGAACACTGTGGCTATGCCGAGCGTCAGCGCCGCACTCGGATCTGCAAGCGTCACCTGCTTGCCGCGAAAACTGATCGTGCCTGAGCTCGGCTGATGCACGCCGGCCAGGATCTTGACCAGTGTCGACTTGCCGGCGCCATTGTCGCCGACCAGCGCCACCACCTCCCCAGCATGGACATCGAGATCGATGTCGGTGAGCGCTGAAACGGCGCCGAAATTCTTCGAAACGCCGCGCAGGCTGAGCACCAGCTCGCCTGCCGGAACCGGTTCGTCCGGGGTATCGATCATGCCAGGAAGCCTTTCAAAACCGGTTCAAAATGTCGGATGAGCGCTGCCTGGCCACCGCGTGGGCGGCCAGGCAGCGGAGCGGGCAAGGGTCGCGGTCAGTTCCCGATGCCCAGCTTCTTGCAGCCTTCCGCATAACGATCGACGCAGAGTTCAGCCGCAGTGTTGATCTTCTTGTCGATGATCTCGGCCTTCAGGTTTTCCTGCGTCACCACGGCCGGCGTGAACAGCTGCGAGGGCGTGTCGTACAGCGTCATCTCGGCCTTCGGCGTTTCGCCCGAAAGCAGCTTGATGGCGATGTTGGCGGCGGCCGCCGCCACGATCTCGCTCGGCTTGGAGATGGTGTTGTACTGGTCGCCGGCGATGATCAGCTGCAGTGCCGCGATCGTCGCGTCATTGCCGGTCACCGGCGGCACCGGATCGACGCCGGCCGCCTTGAAGGCGGCGATGGCGCCGCCACCGGTGCCGTCATTGGCGGCGACGACGCCGAGGATTTTTGGTCCGAAGCGGGTGATCTGGCCGCCGGCCCATTGCTGCGCCTTCGGCGGCGCCCATTCCGGCGTGTCGTATTCGGCCAGGATCTTGTAGCCGCTGTTGTCAAGGCCGGCATGGATGCCCTTCTTGATCAGGCCGGCCGCCGCATCGGTCGGCGAGCCGTTGATCTGCAGCACACCGCCGCTGGCCGGATCGACCTTCAGCGCCTTCAGGTGCTCGACCAGCGAGTCGGCGATGGCCTTGCCGATGCCTTCATTGTTGAACGACACATAGAAATCGGCCGGCGCAGTCGGGATCGGCCGGTCGTAGGCGATGACCTTGATGCCCTGGCTCTGCGCCAGCTTGACCAGCGAGGCGGCGGCGGTCGAGTCGACCGGGTCGAGCACGATCGCCTTGGCGCCCTGCGAGATCACCGAGTTGAACTGCTGCTGCTGGCGCGAGGCGTCGGCATCGGCATTCTGGTAGAGCACCTTGCAGCCCGGGCACAGCTTCTTCATCTCGGCGGCGAAGCCGGGATAATCATGCTGCTCGTAGCGGGTCGAGGCCTGGTCGGGCATCAGGAAGGCGACGGTGGCGTCGGTGACTTCGGCGGCCCTGGCGATCGCGGCGGTGCCGGCCAGCAGCGACAGCGCAAGGGCTGCCATGGCGGCGGACTTCCCAGCGGACTTTAATGAAATTGAAAGTTTGGTCATTCGGTCTTCTCCGTTTTTGGATATGGTTGTAAGAAGGTCGTTGACTGCTTTGGTCTGAAGACACCCATCCGCCCTCGCCCAACTGCATTGGGAACCGGGACCCGGCGCCGGCCTTTCGAGCCGCGCCGACAACCTCCGCCGACGGAGGAATTCGAGACAAGCGTTCTCTATCGTGAACCGCTCCACGCGGCTCACGTCGTCATGCAAAAGAAAAATCCTCCCTTGGTTCCTCCCTGGCTCCTCCGTTAAGCGGCTTTGCCCGCGTTGATGTTGTCGGCCAGCAGGCGCCTGAAGCGCGAGGGCGGCATGCCCTTCTCCGCCAGGAACTGCCGGTTGAAATTGGACAGGTTGTTGAAGCCGACCTCGTAGCAGATGTCGGTGATCGAGGCCTGCTCGTCGCTCATCAGTATCTGGCAGGCGAGATTGATGCGCAGCCGTTTGACATACTGCACCAGCGACATGCCGGTGTGACGGCGAAACGAGCGCGAGAAGGCGCCGGTCGACTGGCCGGCGATGGCGGCGAGATCCGCCTCGTCGAACAGCTGCGTCAGGTTTTCCCTGATATAGGCGAGCGCCTTGTTCATGCCGGCGGTCATGTAGCCGGAGGGATCGGGCCGATAGCTGGCGCTGGCCAAAAGCTGGAATTCCTGGGCGCGGCTGAGCAGGCCGGCGATCATCATGAACAGCTCGATGCGGCGCACGCCCTGCGCCTGCATCATTTCTTCCATCAGCGGCGCCAGCGCCTTGCTGGTGCGATTGGAAAACAGCACGCCACGCCGCGACGCCTCAAGCAGATGGCCAAGCCCCGCCAGCTCCGGCAGCACATGCATGGCGTCGCCGATGAAACTTTCGGAAAACTGGATGATGCGGCCGCGCAGCGGGATGGAGCTGTCCCTGGGGATGTCGCTGACCCAGTTGTGCGGCAGGTTCGGCCCGGTCAGCACCAGATTGCCCGGCTCGAACTCGCCGATGAAATCGCCGACGAAATAGCGGCCGTTGGTGAAGATCACCTGATGCAGTTCATATTCGGGATGGAAGTGCCAACGCACCGTGTGGAAGGGGTAGCCATGCGACCACGCCTTGAAGGACTCACCGCGTCGTATCTGGACTACTTCCAGGTCCGGTTCCATGTCCGTTTCCTCCCGGGCCGGCACGGATATTTGCCGCGTTCGGCCCAATTCCCTAAACCGGCCGAATTGGTTTCGGCTCTGCATTTCAAGAGCCAAGGTACCGGCTCATGACAACAGGCGCCACCACGATTCAAGACAACGGATGATACTTTTTTAACCGGGAGGCGGCGCTCAGAGGCGTTATTCGGGCAGAACAGGTCAGTCTTGCTGACACGTTCGCTCAATTGACCGACGACGATGCCGCCCGCCCGGGAAGGAATTCCGGCGTCTCCGTGTTCGCCTGGCTTATCTCAAGAACATGGTCTGCAAGCGCTGTTGAAGCGCCGCATCCGTCAGTTCACCTCGTGCACAGCACCACCGGCCGCCGTCGCGAGCGGCGTAACCATATCAGGCACCAGTATGTCGTGGCGGCGCGCGAAGCTGATCAGCGTGGCCCGCACCGTCTCCGGATCGATCTCGCCGACGATGCCCGCCTTGCAAGCGTTGAGCGCGACGGCATGGGCGCCGTTGCGGCCGGCGCTCGGCCAGTCCTGCAGCAGTGCATAGGCTTCCATCACGCTGTCGATCTTCCTCGGAAAGCCCATTCCGACCAGAAGTGTGACCGGTTCCTCAAATTGCCCGCGATTCATGGCTTGTGCCTCCTCTCGATTGTTCAGGGCCTGCAGCGGACCGAACACCGGGCAGCACGGCCCGCCGCGGATAGGTGAATGGACTGGCCGATTTCCGTTCAGCCGCTGCCGGCGGATACCTCGGATGTTGCCGACACTTGCTGTGCTGCGAGGAACATCAGTGCCGACGCCGCGGTTCGCCGATTCCAGCCGGCGGCTTCAGCCATGTCGAGCAGCCCTGCCAGCAGCGGCTTCAGCACGTTCCTGCATTCTGTTTCATAGGCCAGGAATTCCTTCGCTTGGTGCGTAGGAGCCGGTACGGATTCGATGCCAGCCATTGCGTCCATCTTTACCTCCACTCTCTCTCGACTGACGCCCGCTCCCCGCCAGGGAAGCGGGCGGATTGGCCGCGACCTCAAAAGTCCATGCCGGCGCCGGCGGGCATTGCCGGGGCGGCGGCTTCCTTCTTCGGCTTCTCGGCCACCATCGCCTCCGTGGTCACCAGCAGGCCTGCGACCGATGCCGCGTCCTGGAGAGCGGTGCGCACCACCTTGGCCGGGTCGATGACGCCCTGGCCGTAGAGATCGCCGAATTCGTTGGTCTGGGCGTTCCAGCCCCAGCCGAATTCGGTTTTCTCGCGCAGTTTGCCGACGATGATCGAGCCTTCGGCGCCGGCATTCTCGGCGATCTGCCGGACCGGCGTTTCGATGGCACGGCGCACGATGTCGACGCCAGTCTTCTGGTCCGCATTGTCGGTCTGCACGGCATCGAGCGCCTTTGCTGCCCGCAGCAACGCGACGCCGCCGCCGGGCAGCACGCCCTCCTCGACGGCCGCGCGGGTCGCATGCAGCGCATCGTCGACGCGGTCCTTACGCTCCTTGACCTCGACCTCGGTCGAGCCGCCGACCCGGATCACCGCAACGCCGCCAGCGAGCTTGGCCAGCCGCTCCTGCAGCTTCTCGCGGTCGTAGTCGGAGGTGGTCTCCTCGATCTGCGCCTTGATCTGTGCGACACGGCCCTGGATCTCTTCCTTGCGGCCGACACCGTCGACGATGGTGGTGTTTTCCTTCTCGATCACCACCTTCTTGGCGCGGCCCAGCATCTGCAGCGTCACATTATCCAGCTTGATGCCGAGATCTTCCGAGATCGCGGTGCCGCCGGTGAGAATGGCGATGTCTTCCAGCATGGCCTTGCGGCGGTCGCCGAAGCCTGGCGCCTTGACAGCCGCGACCTTGAGGCCGCCCCGCAGCTTGTTGACGACCAGCGTGGCAAGCGCCTCGCCTTCCACATCCTCGGCGATAATTAGGAGCGGCTTGCCCGACTGCACCACGGCTTCGAGCACGGGCAGCATCGCTTGCAGATTGGAGAGCTTCTTCTCGTGGATCACCACAAAAGGCTCGTCGAGTTCGACGCGCATCTTGTCCTGGTTGGTGACGAAATAGGGCGAGAGATAGCCGCGGTCGAACTGCATACCTTCCACGACTTCCAGTTCGGTCTCGGCGGTCTTGGCCTCTTCCACCGTAATGACGCCTTCATTGCCGACCTTCTCCATCGCCTCGGCGAGGAAACGGCCGATCTCGGCATCGCCATTGGCGGAGATTGTGCCGACCTGCGCGATCTCGTCGTTTCGGGTGACCTTGCGGGCATTGGTCTTCAGCTCGGCGACCACCGCGTCGACCGCCTTGTCGATGCCGCGCTTCAGATCCATCGGGTTCATGCCCGAGGCAACCGCCTTGGCCCCTTCCCTGACGATCGCCTGTGCAAGCACGGTTGCGGTCGTCGTGCCGTCGCCGGCAAGGTCGTTTGTCTTGGAGGCCACCTCGCGCACCATCTGGGCGCCCATATTCTCGAACTTGTCCTCCAGTTCGATCTCCTTGGCGACGGTAACGCCATCCTTGGTGATGCGCGGCGCGCCGAACGACTTGTCGATGACGACATTGCGCCCCTTGGGACCGAGCGTCACCTTCACCGCATTGGCAAGGATGTCGACGCCGCGCAGCATCTTCTCGCGCGCTTCGGTATGGAATTTCACTTCTTTGGCAGCCATTGGATCACTCCTCTATCTAGGCAGCATTCGTTGACTGGTTGGATACGAGGAAGCCGTCAGGCGGCCTTCTTCACTTCGACGATCTTATCGATGACACCCATCACGTCGCTTTCCTTCATGATGAGCAGGTCCTCGCCGTCGAGTTTGATTTCGGTGCCGGACCATTTGCCGAACAGGATGCGGTCGCCGACCTTGACATCAAGTTCGACAAGCTTGCCGCTGTCGTCGCGCGCGCCGGGACCGACGGCGAGCACTTCGCCTTCCTGCGGTTTTTCTTTTGCGGTATCGGGGATGATGATGCCGCCGGAGGTCTTCTCCTCGGCTTCAAGGCGGCGGACCAGAATACGGTCATGCAATGGACGGAACGCCATGTCGTTCTCCTCGTGGACAAACAGGTTTTTGAGGTTCCTCCGCACCGAACCGGCAATATCGGACCGGTGCGGAACGCCGGGACCCTTCGTCAGGCATCGCGGCGCATATCGAGCTAGTTTTGCCGTTTTCCGATTTCAAGAGACCGGCGAAAAAATTTTTACATTCGACCAGAAAGGGCGCCAACGCACTGTTATGGCGCGGCTATTTTCGGAACCCCCGAGCTTCTCGTGGCGTTGTTCGAAGACGGACCGACAGACCGATCGTCCCGGCCCGGCATCGGGCAGGTTCAATACAAATGTCGCAGGCTGGATGCCTGAACGGAGAGAGAAGGAGAAAGATATGGCCGATACGGTCAGCAGCGAATTCCGCCTGCAAATGGAAGGTTATGGCCTGACGACGGCCGAAATCCACTATCACCTGCCCGATCATCCGAGCCTGCTTCAGCTCTATGTCTGGCAGGACTATGATCTCGCTCCGGCCTTCCCCGAACTCAAGGGCTTTCTCCAATATTGGGAGCGCGAACTCGACGGTCCGCTGCACTCGGTCCGCGTTGCTCATCACCGGCTCATCCAGCCTTCGGAATGGCGGGCCGTCGAGGGCATCATCACGGTCCACTAGGGTCTTTGCGACGGCCTCCGCTCCTGCTTCGCCTGGAGCGGCGGCGTTAGGGCAGGCTCTCGCCGGCCTCACGCAGCGACAGCCAACAGCCTCCCCTCCAAAATTTCCAATTTCCATGTTGTAAAACGATCGTGCCGCGCTAGCCTGAAACCAGATGCGATGCGGGGAAGAGGAATGGAGCTTCAACTCAATGGCAAGGTGGCGCTGGTCACCGGCTCGACGCAAGGCATTGGCCGCGCCATCGCCGAGACCTTGGCGCGTTCCGGCGCCGGCGGCCTGCTCGTCACCGGGCGTGATAAGGCCCGCGGCGATGCGGTGGCGGCGGAGCTTTCGCAGCTTGGCACACCAACGCTCTTCGTCGCCACCGACCTCGCCGACCCGGCCGCCCCTGCCCTTTTGGCGCAAGCGTGCATCGAGCGCTTCGGCCGCATCGATGCGCTGGTCAACGCCGCAGGGCTGACCGACCGGGCCTCGTTCCTCGATGCCGATCTCGACGGCTGGGCCTCGCTGTTCGCCGTTAACGCGCGGGCGCCGTTCTTCCTCATGCAGGCGGCCATCGCCGACATGAAGAAGCGCGGTCAGGGCGGCGCCATCGTCAACATCCTGTCGATCAACGCCCATTGCGGCTCGCCGGAGCTCGCCGTCTATTCCGCCAGCAAGGGCGCGCTGGCCACGCTGACCAAGAACGCCGCCAACGCCCATCGCTTCGATCGCATCCGCGTCAACGGCATCAATGTCGGCTGGACCGACACGCCGGCCGAACGTGCCATGCAGGCCGACACGCTGGGCAACGGGCCGGGCTGGCTCGATGCCGCGAACGCCTCGCAACCCTTCGGCCGCCTGTTCTCGACGAGCGACATCGCCAACCTCGCAGTCTTCCTGCTTTCGGATGCTGCCGGGCCGATGACCGGCACGCTCGTCGACCAGGAACAGTGGGTGATCGGGGCGAACCGGTGAGCGCCATCGAAACGCATGCGCCCTGCACGGCGCATTTCGGCGTCGGCGATTTCACCGTTGCCGTCAAAAATTGGCCGCGATGACGGTGACTGAAAAAGCCTATCGCCCCATTCGCTCAAAGCACCCGCGCCGCCTCACAGCGCCAGGCTCCCCTGCTCCACCTCCTCGGCATTCGGATCTCCCGGTGCGGTGGCCCAGGCCAATTCGACCAGCGTCACGGTGCGCCGGCCTGTCCCGTCGAGTTGGCAGACGATGAGCCCCTGCTCCTCGATATAGGTCAAGAGGCGCCGGGCGCGGCGCAGCGAGTGCGAGCCGTAGGCGCGGGCGATCGCGGCGTCGCTCGGGCACGGCCAGCCCTCTTTCGCCGCACGGGCGATCATCATGAACACGCCCTGCATGTCGTCGGGCAGCAGCGACGCGCGGACAGAAACGTCCCGCCACGCGTCATCCTGCGTCGTCTCGGAACCAAGGCCGGCACGGGCGCGCGTCAGCATGCGGCGGAACTCCGGCAGGTCCGGCACAACCGACGCGAGGCCTTCTATGCGGCAGCGGACCACGAATTCCTGATAGAGCACCCCGATCACGCGAAAACCCGCATCGGGCTGCGCCAGGATGGCGCGCAGCACACGGTCGACGCGCTCACGACGCTCGGCCAGATCCTCGGCGCTGATTTGTGGCTCCGCCGGCTCGGGGCGCATTTCCAGTGCCGCCGATTTGGCCGCCATCAGCTGGTCGAGCAGGTCCGGCGACGCCGGGCGGCGCGGCGTGCGCACCGTCTCGGGGGGCGGCGCCGCCAGGATGATCGCGCGTGCATCTTCCAGCGCGGATTCCGGCATTGCCATGAGCCGCGGCGTGCCGTTGCGCGGGCTGGTGTCGGTCGGGCCGATGCGCAGCCCCAGCGGACGGCGCGACAGCGCCGGACCGAGCGCCATGAACTGCCCGCGTTCCAGATCACGGAACGCTTCCGCCTGGCGTCTCTCCATGCCCAAAAGATCGGCGGCACGCGCCATGTCGATATCGAGGAAGGTGCGGCCCATGAGAAAATTGGACGCCTCGGCTGCGACGTTCTTGGCGAGCTTGGCCAGGCGCTGGGTGGCAATGATGCCGGCCAGCCCGCGCTTGCGGCCACGACACATCAAATTGGTCATGGCGCCGAGCGAGAGCTTTCGCGCTTCGTCCGACACCTCTCCGGCCACCGCTGGCGCGAACAGCTGCGCCTCATCCACCACCACCAGCATCGGGTACCAGTGGTCACGGGCGACCTCGAACAGCCCGCCGAGGAAGGCGGCGGCACGCCGCATCTGGTTCTCGGCGTCGAGCCCTTCGAGATTGAGCACGGTGGAGACGCGATGCATGCGCGCCCGCTCGCCGGCCGCCTGCAGGCCGCGCTCGGTATGCTGCTCGGCATCGATCACCAGATGGCCGTAACGGTCGCCCAGCGAAACGAAGTCGCCCTCGGGATCGATGATGGTCTGCTGCACCCAGGGCGCGCTCTGCTCCAGCAGGCGCCGCAACAGATGCGACTTGCCGGAGCCTGAATTGCCCTGCACCAAAAGGCGCGTCGCGAGCAACTCCTCAAGATCCAGCTTCGCCGGGGCGCCTGCGGTCGTCTGTCCCATCTCGATCGCAACGGTCATCTCGACTCAGGCGCTCCTTCGCAGACGGGCTTATCAACTGGGTCACAGCCCGTCGAGCGTGCATGACCGCCTGCGGCGTGTTGCGCACAACTGTGCAGGCACCGCCTGGAGGGTCATCAGCCGATGCCTGGCGCAAACTTTGGGTTGACCCCTTCGGACCACGAGGCGACACTCCACCCAACGCTAGGAGTACGAGGAGAAAAGCGATGGACGAGCCCGAACGGTGGCGCCACATGTCGACGGCGCCGAAGGATGGCAGCCGCATCCTGGTCACTGTGCGTCCGTCCGAACAGGGGCCGGCGGAAGTCGACCTTGCCTATTGGTCGCGTGCCGACCAGTTCGCCTCGGAAGGCTGGCGCGCGTCGGACTCCTCGCCGGGGCGCGTTATCGAATACGCTGACCCGGAACTGAAGTGCTGGATGCCGCTGCCGACGGCCAACCTCAGCCGCGCGTCGATGCCGGCGCCGTGGGAAGGCGAAGACGCCCAGCAGCTGGATGGGTCCGGGATTTAAGAGCGCGGAGAGGCCGGAGATTGGCAACTCCACGGTCGGCGTCTCTAACCTGCTCCTCTCAGAACAGGAACGCGGCCGTGGCGGGGTTGGGCCCGTTGCGGCCTTCGGGCGAATCCATGCCGCGGATCGTCTGCAGGTCCTGCGCATCCAGTTCGAAATCGAAGACATCGAAATTGGCGGCGATGCGATCCCTGCGGATCGACTTTGGAATGACGATCAGCCCCTCCTGGAGATGCCAGCGGATGATCGTCTGGGCGACGGACTTGCCATGTTTTTTGGCGATGTCTGCAATGGTCGGATCGCCGAGCAGCCGGCCGCTGCCCAACGGGCTCCAGCTTTCGATACGGATGTCGTGCTTGGTGTGAAAGTCCCTGACACCGCGTTGCTGGAACTGGGGATGCAGCTCGATCTGGTTGACGACGGGCGTCACGCCGGTTTCCGCGATGATCCGCTCCAGATGGTCCGGGTTGAAATTCGAAACGCCGATCGACTTGATGCGGCCGGCCTGCCGGAGTTCGACCAGCGTCTTCCAGGCCTCGACATACTTGTCTTGGCTGGGCACAGGCCAGTGGATCAGGAACAGGTCGATCTGCTCAATGCCGAGCTTGGCCATGGTGTCATCGAAGGCGCGTAGCGCCGCATCGCGCTGGTGTGCGCCGTTGCGCAGTTTCGAGGTGATGAACAGCTCAGCCCGCGACACGCCGGCGCTGCGGATCGCCTTTCCGACCCCTTCCTCGTTCTGGTAGCCTTCGGCGGTGTCGATCAGGCGATAGCCGGCCTCGATGCCCCAACCCACCACCTCGGCGGTAATATCCTGGTCGACCTGCCACACGCCAAGGCCGAGTTGGGGAATGGCGGAGCCGTCGTTCAATGCGATCTGTTCGGGCATGGGGGATCCTTTGCAAAGCGGGTCCGGGCGTTCTGCCCGGTGCACAGGCTATCTAGGTCCGACAGGGTGCGACGACCACCCGACAGCGGACAAATTGCCGTGTGAAGTGCGCCTGCAGCCGTTATCTCGGCGTCAGCCGCAATCTCATCGCGGCCGGCGCACCGCCCGCACCACACCGGCCGAAGTGCTGCCGCAATAGAGGCGGTCGCCGCCATCGGATTCCAGCCCCGACACGCCCATGCCCGCCGGCATGTCGAGCTTCTCCAGAACCTTGCCTGATCGCGGGTCGACGCGGCGCAGGTCGCTCTGCTCGCCTTCCCAGGTGGCGTGCCATAGCTCGCCCTCGACCCATGTCACCCCGGTGACGAAACGGTTGGATTCGATGGTGCGCAGGATCGCCCCCGTCTCCGGGTCGATCTGATGGATCTTGCGTTCGCGGTATTGCCCCACCCACAGCGTCCCTTCGGCCCAGGTCAGCCCGGAATCGCCGCCGCCGCCGGGCGCCGGAATGGTCGCCAGCACCTGGCCGGTATCTGGGTCGATCTTCTGGATGCGGTCATTGGCAAGCTGGAAGAAATGCTGGCCGTCATAAGCGGTGCCGGCATGTGCCGCGACATCGATCGAGCGCAGCGCCTGCCCGCTTTCCGGATCGAAGGCGTTCAGCTTCTCGCCCGAGGCAAACCAGACGTTGTTGCCGTCAAAGCTCACCCCATGCACCCTCTCCACATCGGCAAAGGGTCCGTATTCGCACAGGATTTCGGCTTTTGAATGTTTCATGTCTTTATCCTCACGAGATGATCTGATGTGCCTTACTAACCACTCGGCAATGGCGCCGGGAGTAACAAGGTGGTCGTGAATCCGGCCACCGGCGGCGTCATCCAGCGGCGCGCCCGACCGTGACCGAAAAACTGCACCTTGCCGGCCTCGCCAAGCTGCTCCAGCGCCCGCTGCACGCTGCGCTGGCCGGTACCGAGCGCCAGTGCCAGCGCCGAACTCGCCCAGGATTCACCATCGGCAAGGAAGGCCAGCACCGCCGCGTGCCGCTCCTCGATCGGCCGCGCCAGCACCAGCACCTCGCGTGCCTGGCGCGGCGCCAGCGCGAAGCCCTGGCTGGTCGCGCCGATGTCGGCCAGCCCGCGCAATTCGGTGCGCAACCGGCCGATCTCGACCCGCAGCCGCGCCCTATGCGATTCATCGGCGTGCCTGCCGCCGAAGGCTTCAGCGATCAGCCTCGCCCTCGACACATCGCCTGGCCACGCTTCGGCGAGCGTACGGGCTAGCGCAAACAGCACCGGGCGCGTTGCCAGCGAGACCGCTTTCTCCTGTTTGCGCACGACGTAGCGAAAGCTATCGACCAGCAGCGCCGGCGACGCCTGCAGCGCCTCGACCTCCTCGAGCAGCAAGGGGCGCTGCCCACCACCTACGATCAGCCGCGCCGCCGGCGTGTCCAGCGCCAGGAAAGCGCTGTCGACCTCTGCCATCAGGCCCGGAATGCCGGCCCGGCGGGCGGCGTGGCGTGCCCACTCCAACGCCCTGCGCGCCGGCTTCGTCTTGAGGCGCCGCATCGCGATGCCGGCAACGGCGAGCTCGTGCGCGGCCCTCGAGGCTGGTGGAAGCGGCATCGGATCGAGCACGGCCAGCACATCTTCAGCCTCATCGAGACGGCCGATCAGCAGCAGACGCCGCACCTTGAGGTGGCCGGCATGCGCGGCGTTCAGCCGGTCGCCATGCTTTTCCAGCGTCGTCCGCGCCGCATCCAAAGCCTTGGCCGGCCAGCCGAGATCCCGTGAGACCAGCGCGATCTCGGCCTCGGCGACGACGCATCTGGCACGCGCTACCGCTTCTTTGGGGCCGAAGCCACGCGCGGCCCGCCGCAGCAGCGCCTTGGCGCGATCAAGATCGCCGAGCTGCGCCATCGCGATGCCGCGCAGCGCCAGCGCCGGCGCATCCTCACGCAAGGCAACGCGGTCCAGCGCGCCAAGCGGATCACCTGCCGCCAACGCCAGTCCAGCCGCGGTGATCAGCGAGTCCATTCAAATCCCGTCACACTTGTAACTCCCACCCCCAGCGCTCAGCGCCCTAACTTAAGTCATGGCCGCCAACCAGCAAGCCGTATCGGCAGCGGCACAACAAGGGAGAACCACGCGATGAACGACACTGTCGGGGGCACCGAGCGGATGCGCCACCCCTGCTGCGGCGGGCCGGCTCTTTCAAATCCCGTCACACTTGTAACTCCCACCCCCGCGATTGACCGCCCTATTCTAGCTCACGGCAAGCAACCACACGTCGCAACAGCGCGACAACAGACTGGCAAAGGAGACGACCAATGACCAAGCACATCGCAATGAAGACCCCGCCGATCGTTTCGCGGCAGGACTGGGAAGCCGCCCGCGAACAGATGCTGGTGAAGGAAAAGGCAACGCTGCGCGCCAAGGACGCATTGGCCGCCGAGCGCCGGCGCATGCCCTGGATGGAAGTGGACAAGGCCTATGTGTTCGAGGGGCCGAACGGCAAGGCGAGCCTGCTCGATCTGTTCGAAGGCCGCCGCCAGTTGATCGTCTATCGCGCCTTCTTCGAGCCCGGCGTGCATGGCTGGCCCGATCACGCGTGCCGCGGCTGTTCCCTTGGCGCCGACCAGGTCGGCCACCTCGCCCATCTCAATGCCCGCGACACCACGCTTGCCTACGCTTCACGTGCCCCGCAGGCCGACATTGCGCGGCTGAAGCAGCGGATGGGCTGGGAGATGCCGTGGTACACAATCACCGACAGTTTCGACAAGGACTTCGGCGTCGACGAATGGCACGGCCACAACGTCTTCATCCATGACGGCGACCGCATCTTCCGCACCTACTTGATCAACAGCCGCGGCGACGAGGCGATGGGCACTGTCTGGAGCTATCTCGACGCGACGCCGCTCGGCCGCCAGGAAATCTGGGAAGACTCGCCTGAGGGCTATCCACAGACTCCGCTCTACTCCTGGTGGAACTGGCACGACAATTACGACGCCGGGGCCGACAAGAAATGGGAAGAAGTGTCTGCTGCCGGCGAGGCGGCGTTCCGCGACAAGGGCGAGTAGTAACGGTTGTCCAGCCTGGGTTCCTCTCCCCGCTCCGTGAGGAGAGGAACCAGTCGTGGCTGGCATAATCATCAGGGATCAAGACCATGAGCGATATTCACACAGGTGCCGGCAGCACGATCCCGGAAGCGACCACCCTCGGGCTGGCCGACTGGCTTTGCCTTGCCGCGGCACCGACCTTCGCCGTGATGGCGCTGCTCACCTGCATCTTCAGCGGCGATGCGGCCATGCAGTGCATGGGCACCGACGCCTCGCCCCTCACGGGTATGGCCGCGATGTATCTCCTGATGAGCGCCTTCCATCTGGCGCCCTGGCTGCGGGTGATTTCCGGCAGGCAGGTCCGCTAGGCGCAGCGCGCCGTTCCAATTCCAAACACCCCACACATCGGAGAAGACAATGAGACTGGTCAGGCTGAGAGCGCCGGGCGGCTTGGGCAATCTCGGCCTGGTCGAGGAAGATCCGCCCCAGCCAGGGCCGGGCGAGGTGCTGGTCAGGATCCGGGCCTGCGCGTTGAACATGCGCGACGACTTTGCCGTGCAAGGCAAGATGCCTCTCGCCGACGGCCGCGTTCCGCTCTCCGACGGCGCCGGCGAGGTGATTGCCCTTGGCGACGGTGTCGATGCACTCAAGCCCGGAGACAGCGTCGTCAGCGTCTTCTATCCCTGGTGGCTGGGCGGCGACATGACGCCCTCGACCCGGCGCGATATTCCGGGAGACAGTTTCGACGGCTTCGCCAGCGAGTATGTCTGCATGCCGGCGCACGCTTTCACCAGGGCACCGGCAGGTTATACGCATGTCGAGGCGGCGTCGCTCACCTGCACCGGCGTTACTGCCTGGCGCGGCCTGGTTGTGTGCGGCAAGGTGAAGCCGGGCGACGCGGTGCTGGTCCTCGGTTCGGGCAGCGTATCGCTGTTCGCGCTGCAATTCGCCAAAGCCGCCGGCGCCCGGGTCATCGCCACCTCATCCGACGAGCAGAAGCTGGAGCGGCTCAAGCGCCTCGGAGCCGACGCCATCATCAACTACAAGTCCGTCCCGGACTGGGGCCGCAAGGCCAGGGATTTGACCGACGGACGCGGCGTCGATCACGTGATCGAGGTCGGCGGACCCGCCACGCTGGCGCAGTCCATTGCGGCCTGCAGAACGGGCGGGCATATCGCGCTGGTCGGCGTCCTGACCGGCTTTGCGGCGGAAGTGTCTATCCCCGCCCTGTTTTCCAACCAGATCCGCATCAGCGGCATTTCCATCGGCAGCCGGGTCGACCAGGAGGATATGATCCGCGCGATAGAGTCCAACAGGCTGAAACCCGTCATAGACCGCCACTTTCCGCTGCAGGACATCGCCACCGCCTTCGCGCACTACGAAACCCAAAAGCATTTCGGCAAGGTCTGCCTTGAAGTTTGAGCGCTCTCCACCAGCAGCCGTCGGGTCCGTGCCTTCGTCGTGATTCTGCCTAGGTCGCGATGTCGTTGACCGGCAGCAGGGGCTTGGGAAGGTCGGCCTCACCGAGCCCGCTGCGCAACTCGATCTCGATGTCGCGGCATATCTGCGAGATCGGAACGTCGTTGGCGTTGCCCTCGAATGGGTTGGCGCTGCTTTCGCCGACCTGGTCGAGGGACATGTAAGCCCAGCCCAGCAGCGTGCTGAACGGGATCGTCAGCCAGATTGCGATCGACCCGAGCGCGCCACCCAGTTTGCCCATATCGGCAAAGACGGGAACGACCCCGAATGGCAGCAGCGTGCAGAAGATCATCACGAACATCGAACTGACGATGGCGTATTGCCTGGGATAGGGATTGTTCTTGATGCGATCGCAGCGCGCCTGCTGGTCATGGAAGTCGCGGATCAGCTTGGTCAGTTCGCCATAGATCTGAGGAGGGAGCTTTGTGTCCTTGAACAGCGCATTGACCTGGACAGATTGCAGTTCGAGCAGGGCTATCGCCGGCTGGGGCGATTTCAGGACGTCCTCGGCCTGTTCGGCGAGCAGTGGAGCCAGCTCGTTGGCGACCGAGCTCGCATCCTCATGGATACGGTAGCGCCGCCGGTATTCGATATTGGCGGCCCGCGCCATGGATTCCCATGGCATCGGCCGGCGCAGGGAAAAACGCAATGCCGTCATCCAGGCGATGTGGCGATAGATGAGCTGTCTGGCCGTCGGCGCGTCGAGGAAATCCCTGCAGAAATTGGACCACAACCGGCTGCTGGCCGTAATTTGCGTAAAAGCCTGCAGCGCGTCGCTGCTGCGGGTGAACACCTGCGAATTCTTGAACCCGGCAACGAGTGATACGGTGGTGCCAAGCACCAGCACCACCGACCATGGCACCGAGAACCCGGCGATGCCCGGAAAACGGTAGGCCGCCACGGCCAGTCCGCTCACCACCACCATGTAGATGACGCTGCGCCGCGACCAGAGCGCGAAATCCACTATTTTGTAGGAACGGCCTACATACATCGGGTCCCCTCAACTTATCGACAGGTGTGGTTTTGCACCGCCGGAATCTCGTCGCCTCATTGCGCCTTTGCAGCCCCGAACCGCAACCCGTCCATCAGCAGCTTGACCAGCCGGCGCGAACGGTCGCGCCATTCCGGGGTGTCGGGTGCCGAGTAGATGCCCGACAGCGCGTGCAGCACGTCGGAAGCGTCGACGTCGCCGCGGATGGTGCCGTCGGCCACCGCCGCCTCGACCAGTCGTCGCAAGGCTTGCGACACCCGGCCGAACGTGTCGGAAAACAGCGTCGAATTGGTGGTGAGCACAATGCGCAGGCTGGTCGCCAGGCCGCGCTTGGTGGCGATGTAGTCGACGAAGCGCTGCATCCACTGTTCCAGCGCGACATCGGACGGATGTTTTTGGGCAAGTTCGCCGGCGGCCGCGCACAGCGCTTCCACCTCACGACGATAGACCACCTCGACCAGATGCTCGCGCGTCGGGAAATGCCGGTAGAGCGTGCCGATGCCGACGCCGGCGCGGCGCGCGATCTCCTCCAGCGAGCCATCGATGCCGCGCTCGGCAAAGACTGACACCGCCACCTCGACCAGCCGGTCGCGGTTGCGCCGCGCATCGGCGCGCAGCGGCTTTGCGTCTACGGCCTCGGCCTTCTGTTCAGCAATGGCGGACGGCTCGCTGGCCAATTTTTTCTCCACATCGTGTCAGGGGGCTTGAACCCGGCCGGGTCAGCCACCACGTAATAAACGGAGGCGCCTCCGTTTTAGTGGAGCACCTTTATCATATAATCAGGGGAACCGGTATGTCACGTCTTTCGAACACGCAAGCCGACATCTCCCCTGCCCGCCTGCCTCGCGGGAGACCCGCTGCCATCTCCGCTTTCGCCGTCAAGACCTGACCGAACGGTTACCTTGCCCTTCTGCGGCAAGGCACCAGTTCAATCCCATCCGCGTCAAGCAACTGGAGCCAGACGCCCATGACCAGCCTTCCCATCACCCTCACCATCAACGGACACAAACACGAACTGGAGGTCGATCCACGCGTAACCCTGCTCGACCTGCTTCGCGAGCGGCTCGATCTCACGGGCACCAAGAAGGGCTGCGATCGCGGCCAGTGCGGCGCCTGCACGGTGCTGGTCGACGGCAAGCGCATCAACTCGTGCCTGGCGCTGGCGGTCAGCCATGACGGCGCCCAAGTCTTGACCATCGAAGGCGTCGCCCACGGCGAGGAACTGCATCCTGTGCAGGCCGCCTTCATCGCCCATGACGGCTTCCAGTGCGGGTTCTGCACGCCCGGCCAGATCATGAGCACGCTCGGCCTGATCGCCGAGGGACAGGCCGGCGACGATCCCGAACGCATCCGCGAGGGGCTGAGCGGCAACATATGCCGCTGCGCGGCCTATGGCGGCATCGTTGAGGCCGTCCTGGAAGCCCAGCAACAGCTTGTCAAAGCCGACCGGAGGACCGCGGCATGAGAGACTTCGACTACATCAGGCCCGCCACCATCCCCGACGCCATCGCCGCGGCAGCCGAGCCGGGCTCGGCCTATCTCGCCGGCGGCACCAATCTGCTCGACCTGATGAAAGGCGGCATCACCAGTCCCGAGCGTATCGTCGACATTTCCCGGTTGCCGGAGCTCAACCGCATCGAACGGCTGGACGATGGTGGCCTGCGCATCGGTGCGCTGGTCCGTAATGCCGACCTTGCCTACGATCCGGCGTTCGCCAAATCCTATCCGGCGGTGGCCGAGGCGCTGCTGTCGGGCGCTTCGGCTCAGCTTCGCAACGCCGCGACCGTCGGCGGCAATCTGCTGCAGCGCACGCGCTGCAGCTATTTCTACGACACCGCCAGCGCCTGCAACAGGCGCGAGCCTGGCGCCGGCTGCGACGCGCTGGAAGGCGAGAACCGCCTGCACGCCGTGCTCGGCTGGAGCGATGCCTGCATCGCCACCCATCCGTCGGACTTCTGCGTGCCGCTGGTGGCGCTCGATGCGGTGGTCGAGATCGAGGGCAAGAAGGGCCGGCGCCATGTGACGCTGGAGGAATTCCACCGGCTTCCCGGCGAAACGCCGCAACGGGAGAATGCGCTGGAGCCCGGCGACCTGATCGTGGCAGTGCGCCTGCCGGCGGAGGCGGCCTCCTTCTCCGCCAATGCCCGTTACCTGAAAGTCCGCGAACGCACCTCTTATGCTTTTGCCGTCGTATCGGCCGCGGCAGCGCTCGTCGTCGATGACGGCAAGATCCGCGCCGCAAGGCTGGCGCTGGGCGGCGTCGCGGCCAAGCCGTGGCGGGCACGAACGGCGGAAGCCGTCCTGCTTGGCGCGGACGCCAACGAGGTGAACTTCGCCAGCGCGGCGGAGGCCGCCCTGGCCGATGCCAGCCCATCCGGCGACAATGCGTTCAAGATCGAGCTTGCCCGACGCATCGTGGTCAGGGCGCTGATGTCTGCCCAGGCGGGAACGCCCGAGCGGCTGCCTGCCCTTCCTGCCTCCCCGTTCTCGAACATTCCCGGAGCGCGCCATGACGCTTGAACTCAGCCTCAACCAGCAACCCGCCCATGCCCGGCAGGGCTCCAGCATCGGCCAGCCGCTGACCCGTCGCGACGGCTTTCTGAAAGTCACCGGAGCCGCGCGCTATGCCGCCGACAACCATCCGCCCGGCATGCTTTACGCCGTGCTCGCTGTCTCTAGCATCGCGCGCGGCCGCGTTGCCGCGCTGGATATCGAGGCGGCCAAGGCGCACCAGGGCGTGGTCGAGGTGATGACGCCCAAGAACCGGCCGGCGCTCGCCGCCGATCCGGATGCCAAGGACCATCCCTTCATGTTCCGGCTCGACCTGCTGCAAAACGATCAGGTCCGCTACCCCAACCAGAGCATCGCCGTGGTGATCGCCGAGACGCTGGAGGCGGCGACCGAGGGGGCGGCGCTGCTGTCGCCGCGTTATGAAGTGCTGCCGGCGCGCGTTGGCCTCGACGGCGCTGAAAGCTTCGTGCCGCGCGGTGTCGGCGTCGGCGGTCCGGCGGTGCAGCACAAGGGCGATGTCGAGGCCGGCCTCAAATCCGCAAAGACGCGGATCGAAGCCACCTACGAGACGCCGGCCCAGTACCACAACGCCATGGAGCCGCATGCGATCGTCGTCGCCTGGGATGGCGACACATTGTCGATCGACACACCGAGTCAGGGCCTTGCCATGGCGCAGGGCCGCATCGCCGGCCTGTTCGGCATCGCGCCGGAAAACGTCCACATCCGGAGCCCGTTCCTAGGTGGCGGCTTTGGCTCGAAAGGCATGATCTCCGGGCCGCAGGTGCTCGGCATTCTGGCGGCGCGCCTCGTCGGCCGTCCGGTCAAGCTGGTGCTGCGGCGTGAGCAGATGTACGGCCCGGTCGGCCACCGTGCGCCGACGCGCCAGACGCTGCGCATGGGCATGGATGGCGAAGGGCAGCTGACGGCACTCGACCATCACGCCAAGACTGCGTCGAGCACGTTCGACGATTTCTTCGAACCGGCGGCGGATGTCTCGCACACGCTCTATGCCAGCCCGGCCATCGCCACCTCGCACGATGCGGTGCGGTTGGACACCGGTACGCCGCTGTTCATGCGGGCGCCCGGCGAAGCCACCGGCTCGATCGCACTCGAAAGCGCCATCGATGAGGCGGCACACGCTTGCGGCATGGACCCGCTGGAGTTCCGGCTGCGGAACTATGCCGAGGTCGAGCCGATGACCGGCAAGCCGTTTTCCTCCAAGGCGCTGCGCGAGTGCTACAGGCAAGCGGCCGAGACGTTCGGCTGGGCGAGCCGCCCGCTTCAGCCTCGGCTGATGCGCGACGCCGACGGTTTCCTCACCGGCTGGGGCATGGGCACGGCGACCTTTCCAGCGCTCATGTTCCAGGCCGAAGCGCGTGCGGTGCTGAGGGCCGATGGCAGCGGCCTGATGGAGACCGGCGCGCAGGACATGGGGCAAGGCGCCTGGACCGCCTTCGCCCAGATCGCGGCCGACGGACTGGGACTGGATATCGACCAGGTCGATTTCAGGGCCGGCAGTTCCGACCTGCCCAATGCAGGCATTGCCGGCGGCTCCGGCCACACGGCGACGGCCGGCATGGCGATCCACAATGCGGGTGCCGCCGTCATCGCCAGGCTTGCCGATCTCGCCACCGGCAACGAGGCCTCGCCGCTGTTCGGCGCCGGCAATGAAGGCGTGCTGGCGCGCGGTGGCCACCTCTATCGGCGCGACGATGAAAGCCGCGGTGAAAGCTATGCCGAGATCCTCACGCGCGCGGGCCTCAGCGAGATCGACGGCCATGGCAAAGGCGCTCCCGACCCGGCATCCCAGGAAACCTATGCCAAGCACGCGCACGGCGCCGTGTTCGCCGAGGTGAAGGTCGATCCGGATTTCGGCCAGATCCGCGTCACAAGGCTGGTCGGCGCGTTCGCCGCCGGACGGGTTATCAATCCCAGGCTGGTGCGCAGCCAGTATTATGGCGGCATGATCTGGGGCGTCTCGTTCGCGCTGCATGAGGAAGCCATCACCGACCGGCGCTCGGGCCGGATCCAGAATGCCAACCTCGCCGAATACCATGTCCCGGTGAATGCCGACGTGCCGTCGGTCGAGGCGCTGCTCGTCCACGAGGACGACCCTCACGTCAACGCGCTCGGCATCAAGGGTGTCGGCGAAATCGGCATCACCGGCACGGCCGGCGCCGTCGCCAATGCAGTCTGGCATGCAACCGGCGTGCGGCCGCAGCGCTTTCCGATCCGCATCGAGGACCTGCTGGGGTGAGGAGTGGTCCGCCTAGCGGACGGGAAGCCAATTGCTCGGCTTCCCGAACGACGAACGGTGAAAGCCCGGTCCGCCTTCGGGCGGATCAAAAGGTCCAGTGGACCTTTTTAAGGGGCTGAACGCCCGAAGGACAGGGAGCGGCAGCGAAGGGCCGCACAGCCGGCGCGAGGTCCCGCCGGCCAACATGAGTCAACCGACTTCGCGTCAAGCACTGGAGCCAGACGCCCATGACCAAAACAACGATCCCAGTTCATCTCGATATCAACCGCCGTCATCACGATCTGCAACTCGAGCCGCGTGTGACGCTGCTCGACGCCTTGCGCGACCGGCTCGGCCTGACCGGCACCAAGAAGGGCTGCGACCACGGCCAGTGCGGCGCCTGCACGGTGCATATCGACGGCGAGCGTGTACTGGCTTGCCTGACGCTGGCCGCTCAGGTCGAGGGCCGCACCGTCACCACCATAGAGGGGCTTGCACGGGAGGGCGAAATGCATCCCGTGCAGGCTGCCTTCCTTGAGCACGACGCTTTCCAGTGCGGCTATTGCACGCCGGGCCAGATCATGTCGGCGGTCGCTTGCATCCGGGAAGGCCATGCCGGCTCCGACGACGAGATCCGCGAATACATGGCCGGCAATCTCTGCCGCTGCGGCGCCTATCCGCACATCGTCGCCGCCATTCGCCAAGCCGCCTTGGAGGTCGCATCATGAGGGACTTTTCCTATTTTCGCGCCAGCTCGGTCGGTGCGGCACGCCAGGCGGCCGCCCTGCCCGGCGCCATGCTCTTGGCCGGCGGCACCACGCTGATCGATCTCGCCAAATGCGGCGTCGCCGAGCCCGAGACACTGGTCGACATCGCTCATCTCAAGGGATTGGACAGCATCGAGGTGGACGAACGCGGCGCCACCATCGGCGCGCTGGCCAGGATGAGCCATGTCGCCGACCATGCCGACATCAAGAGCCGCTTTCCTGCGGTGTCGGAAGCCCTGTGGCAGGCGGCTTCCGCGCAGATCCGCAACATGGCGACCATCGGCGGCAATCTGATGCAGCGCACGCGCTGCCCCTATTTCCGCGATCCCTCGAATTTCTCCGCCTGCAACAAGCGTGAGCCCGGCTCTGGCTGTTCGGCGATCGGCGGCGTTACCCGTGGCCATGCCGTACTCGGCACCAGCGAGGCCTGCATCGCCATGTATCCGGGTGACCTGGCCGTGGCGCTGGTCGCCTTCGATGCGATCGTGCATCTGGGCGAGCGCCAGATCCCGGTCGACGACTTTTTCCTGCTGCCCGGCACCACGCCGGATAGGGAACATGCGATTGAACCGGGCGAGATGATCACCGCCATTGAAATCCCCGGCTCGGCCGCTGCCCGGCGGTCGACCTACCTGAAAATCCGCGACCGGCAATCCTATGAGTTTGCCGCCGCGAGCGCGGCGGTCGGCATCGAGTTCGAACCTGACGGCCGAACGATCCGCGATTTGCGCGTGGCGCTTGGCGGCGTCGCGACCAAGCCATGGCGGGCGCGGGCCGTGGAAGACGCGCTGAAGGGCAAGGTTCTGGAACCGGACACTGTGCGCGCCGCCAGCCTGCTCGCTATCCAAGGCGCCATCGATCATGGCGCCAACCGCTACAAGGTCGAACTCGCGCCGCGCGTCGTCGCGCGCGCCATCCTCAAATTGGGAGAGACGGCATGACCGTTCACATCGCAAGCACCGTTCACGTCGGAAGACACGGCGATGCGTCCGACGGCGCTTTTGCCGAAGCCGTCGGCGGCCGGCTGTCGCGCGTCGACGGCCCGGCCAAGATCACCGGTGCGGCCAAATACGCCGTCGAGCAGCAGCTCGAAGGCCTCGCCTACGCCGTACTGGTCGAGAGCACGATTGCATCCGGCAAGGTGCGCGCGATCGACACCATGGCCGCCGAGGCGGCGCCCGGCGTGCTGCAGGTGCTGACGCCGGACACCATCATCAGCCTGAGGACCGCGGCGGACTGGTTCGGCACACCGCCGCCCGACAAGCCCTATTGCCCGCTTGCGCGCGACATCACTTTTTCGGGCCAGCATGTCGCCGCTGTCGTCGCCGAGACCTTCGAACAGGCGGTGGCGGCGGCAGCACTGGTCAAGGTCAGCTATGACGAGACGCCTGCCATCGTCGACCTCAGCGATGCCAAGGCCGGCGACGGCATCCCGATCGACGCCATGACCAAGGAATGGGGCGATGCGCAAGGTGCGTTCGCGTCGGCACCGGTCCGCATCTGCGCCGCCTACAACACGCCGCGCGAATACCAGGCGCCGATAGAGCCGCATGGGCTGATCGCGCGCTGGGAAGGCGATAAGCTCACCGTATGGGAGCCGAGCCAGTGGCTGGACGGGATGGCGCGCACCTATGCCGAATGGTTCGGCGTGCCGTTCGAGAATGTGCGGCTGGTCTCGCCCTATATTGGCGGTGGCTTCGGCTCCAAGGCGCTGGCGCTCAGCCATGGCGCGGTGGCCGCATGTGCCGCCAGAATGCTCGGCCGGCCGGTGCGCCTGGTGATGACGCGGCCGCAGACCTTTACCGGCTATGGTGGCCGCGCGGCGACGCGCCAGACGGTGACGATTGGCGCCGACGCGCAAGGAAAAATCCAGTCGATCGTGCATCGTGGCATCAACGAGACGTCGATGGACGGCATGTGGGTCGAGCCGCTCGGATCGGTCATCTCGATCATGTACGCGACGCCGAATTTCTCCTCCAGGCAGAATGTCGTGCGGGTCAATTCGGTGGTGCCGGGCGCCATGCGCGCGCCGGGCGAAAACCCTTCGGCCTTCGGCATCGAAAGCGCCATCGACGAACTCGCCTACGAGGTCGGCATCGACCCCCTGGAGATCCGGCTGAGAAATTATGCCGAACAGGATCCGCATGCCAAGAAAGCCTGGTCGACCAGACAGTTGCGCGAGGCTTTTGCCGCAGGCGCGGAGCGCTTCGGCTGGGCCAGGCGCTCGCCCGAACCGCGCTCGATGCGCGACGGCAACCAGCTGATCGGCTGGGGAGTAGCGGCCGGCACCTATCCGGTTCGGCGCGCCTATGGCGAGGCGATCGTGCGTATCCTGGCGGACGGCTCGGTCGAGGTCGAGAGCTCCTCGATCGACATGGGCCAGGGCACCTACACAATCCTGGCGCAAACCGCCGCCGAAACGGTCGGCGTGCGAGCCGACGACGTGGTGGTGAAGCTCGGCGACTCCCGTTTCCCCCGCGCCGGCGTCACCGGCGGTTCGCGGCTTGCCGGCGTCATGACGGGTGCGGTCTACAAGGCGGCGACCTCGGCGCTCGACCAGCTGATCGGCCTCGCCATCAGCGATCCGCGCTCGCCCTTCCACGCGCTGCAGGCCAACACCTTGGTCGTCGCCAACGGCCGCATCGCCTCGCCGCGCGGCGACGGTCCCGATGTCTCGATCGCCGAACTGCTCAAAAGCGTCGGCCGCGACCACATCGAAGCCACCGGCGACACCATGCCGGCCAATTCGACGCCAGAGGATCGCTACAAGAACTACACCACCATCGCCATGTCGGTGCCGCACACCGAGGGCGACTATTCCCGCCACTCCTGGTGCGCGCATTTCATCGAGGTGCGCGTCGACGAGGACTTCGGCACGGTGCGCGTGTCACGCGTGGTGTCGGCGCTGGATTCGGGCCGGCTCTACAATCCCAAGCTGGCCGAAAGCCAGTGGAAGGGTGGCATCATCATGGGCATCGGCCAGGCACTGCTGGAAGAAGGCATCGTCGACCGCCGCCACGGCCGCGTCGTCAACAACAACCTCGCCGACTATCTCGTGCCAACCAACGCCGACATTCCCGACGTCGAGGTGATCTCGGTCGGTATCCCCGACCCGCATTCCTCCGTGCTCGGCGGCAAAGGCGTCGGCGAACTGGCCATTGTCGGCGTGGCGCCGGCGATTGCCAACGCGGTGTTCCATGCGACGGGAAAGAGGATCAGGGATCTGCCGATCACACTGGAGAAGCTAATCTGAGGGCGGTGGCTGATCTCCCACTCGAGGGAGATGTCGCCAGAGGCAACAGAGGGGGTCGCCGCGTGTAGAGCGCCGACCCCGTCTGCGGCAGCAGGCCGAGCCCCGCCGCCCCTGGCCTGCCGGCCATCTCCCGAGGGAGATTTGTAGCACCAGCAATCAGAACTTGTAGCTGAGCCCGACCCGGATATCCTGCGTCTGGAGGTCGACATGGGTTTCCGTGGGCAGGCCGGCGGCCACCGAGAGGTCCTGGCTGCCGAAATCCGAGTAGCGATATTCGGCTCGAGCGATCCACTTGTCGGTGAAGGCGTGCTCGATGCCGGCGCCAACGGTCCAGCCGACATGGCTGTCGCTGTGGAGCGTTACTTCGGCGGCAGGGCCACCGGCGCTGACCGCAATAAGCTCATACTTGGCCGCGGCGACGCCGGCAGTGATGTAGGGCAAGGTCCGATCGAAAGCATAGCCGGCCCGCAGCCGCGCCGACCCCGACCATTTGAGTTCGCTCTTGAGCAAGGTGGTGACACCGCCGCCGCCGGCGTCGAGGGCCGTCAGCCCATCTATATTGCTGTACACAATGTCGGCCTCGGCGCCGATCACGAAGCTGTTCTCCATCTGGTAATTGGCGCCTATATGGACACCGCCGATAAATCCGTTCGGATCGGTGGAGACATTGAGATCGGTGGCCCCGCCCAGTCCGCCGCCGGCGATGAACAGATTGGATTTTCCGGCCGCGTAGCCGATGTCGACGCCGGCATAGAGTCCGGACCAGTCGTAGCCGGATGCAACAGGCGAAACCTCATTGATATCAGCCGCACACGCCATACCGAGCGGCGCGAGAATCAAGGCCGTTGCGAGAAGAAGAGTTTTCATTGTTGTCTACCGCCCCAAGAATGTTGTGGTCCCCGCCGCGAATGCCTCGCGGAGATCCGGTGTTGTCGCCGCCCCGATGTCGCATTGTCCGTCGGACGTGTCTTGGGCTGGGCCGCACGCGAATTGTCCTGAAATGCAATGCCACGCTTTTTCGGCCGGTGTGGCCATTCAGCCTCAGTCGAATGACACCAGCTGGCACTGCCCAGCGCGGAGCCTGACGGCAACCATTCCCGCTACGGCTGGCGCGCGTTCATCGAGGTGCGCGTCGACGAGGATGTTGGGTCCCCGGCGATCGGCGCCTTTCACTGAGTTGCCAGCGGCGTGCCTATGTCCGAAACGAGTTTGACGAGATCGGCTTGGCGTCTCGTGCCGGTTTTGGCGAAGATGCGGTTGAGGTGGGTCTTCAAAGTGTTTTCGCCGACACCGAGCGCCAGCGCGCTCTTCGACGCGGACAATCCGCTGCCGATGCGCAGCAGGACCCGCGCCTCCGCGGGCGTAAGGTCGAACAGAGTGGCGAGAACGGCTTCCGGGAGTGGAGAAGAAGACGTCGTGGTCGAAATGAAGACGGCGGCACATGCGGGCCGGAAAGCAGCGCGAGCGGTTCCTTCGGTCAACGGCAATATATAGGCGACGGCGGGGGGCTGACCTGGGGCCGAAATGGGCAGGCCTATACCGCGGGAGCCAAGCGAGGCATCCGCGCTCGCGGCACTGGCGATTGCATCCAGCAGGGCGCGGGCCACCGCCGAATTCTGCACCTGGAGCAGACCGTTCCTGGAAAAAATGGGCCCTTGCAGCGAAAACATCCGTTCGGCAGCCCCATTCGCATGGAGGATTGCTCCGTTGGCGCCGGTAAGCACGACAGGCACGGCGAGATGATCGAGCGCCTGGCGGTAAAGGTCGGCGGTAACGCGAGCCTGATCGAGCAGATCTCCAATCAGCGACGCACGGCGCAGGTGCGGCGAGAGCAATGCCAGGAAGCGCTGTTCTTCAGCTGATATGATTCCCCTGTCGGCCCGCGTAGTGCAGCCCATGAGCCCGATCCGGTCCGGCGTATGGACGAATTTGGTGATGCAGGCTTCGCGCAATCCCTGCGGTTTGGCCCAATTCTGGAAAAATGGCGTCTGCTGGAGTTCGGCTTCGCTCATATGCGACAGCGTCGCAACGGGTGTGTCGATGTCGCCGACAACCGCGGCCTTCAGTCCGGGAATTGCGTCAAAGTCATAGTCCTCCTGGAGCACGCGCATTTGCACGGGATCCCAGGGCGATTGGGCCGCGAAGCGGCCATGATTGCCGGCAGTGCTGGCAAGCGCGACGGTGGTATAGGCTGCGTCTACAGCCTCCGTGATCCGGATCATTACCCCGGCCCAGCCTTCCGGATTCAAAACGCAATCGTAGATATCGCCGATGATCGACGAAAGGACCTCGCTGCTCAGTCTCTCCACCACGCCCCCAGTTTCCTGACGTGCCCACCTCCCCGGATGGGCGGGCCGCCGTTCGTTGTAAAAGAGGCAATCTCACCTCGGAGGATTTGCCGCGTCATACTTTCGGGTGACGCCATGCGTGATCATGCTGGATTATATATCTAATTCGATCAGTTGAACGCCAAACGATCAATGTTCCAGGATCAGGAAACATTTCGTTTCGATATTCTCTGAAGCTGTGGGTATCGGGGTGTTCCATTGTCACGAAAGGCGGTGTTTTCATCGGCTCAACTGCCGTCGCATCTCAATGATCGCGATCGATTTTCCCTCTGGCAAGACATCCATGTCGCGCAGATATGGTCGGTCGAATACGGCATGTCGGACAACCTGCCTTTCGAAGCTGCGATCGAAGCCACAGCTGTCGGATCACTGGTTCTTGGCCAGATGTCCGGAACGATCAAGCATGCGACGAGGAACGCGAGCAATATCGCCGATGACGGCAACGGCGGTTATCTCCTGCTGATCAACAAATCCGACACACTGTTGACCGGCGTCCAGGCCGGCCGCGACTATGATGTCGGGCAGGGAGAAGCGGTGCTGGTCACAGCATCGGAAGCGCTGAAAATGGCCGGCGCCGACAGCAATGTGTGGACAAACGTGGCGGTCCCGCGCAGCGTCCTCGCACGGGCCTTCCCGCAGATCGACGACAGGCTGGCGTTGAAGATCGGCGCCGAGAACGAAGCTCTCGATCTTCTCAAGCGTTATTGCCAACTTCTTGAAACCGGCCGCCCTCTCATCTCGCCCGATCTGATTGCGCACGCAACGGAAACGATCGTCGATCTGATCGGCCTGGTGACAGGCGCCAAGGGTGAGGTTGCCGAACTGGCCGGCTTGCGCGGTCTGCGGGCAGCCAGGTTGCAAGCGGTCCTGGTGAAGATCGCGGACAATTTCGCCAAGCCCGGCATCTCGGCGCAAGGCGTCGCACAGGAACTCGGCCTGTCGGCGCGCTATGTTCACAATCTTTTGCAGAAGTCGGGTATCAGCTTCTCCGAGCGCGTTCTCGAACTGCGCCTGCAGACGGCCCACAAAATGCTTTCGCAGAGACAGAATGGCGAGATGCGCGTCAGCGAAATTGCCATGACCAGTGGCTTCAGCGATGTGTCGTACTTCAATCGCTGCTTTCGCCGCCGCTTCGGCTACACGCCGACGAGCGCCAGATAGAACCGGATACCCGGAAACCTACACACGACTCGATTCCGATTACCTCTCCGTCAAAAGCCGAGATCCGGCGGCGATCAATGGCGCCTCCGAATGCAATGGCCGATCGACGGCTTAAGCGAAACGGGCGGATCTGCGGCGCTGACCAGCGCGAATTCAACCACCGACGCCACCTTCATCACGCTCAGCCTGCGTGCTTCCACCGATTTGGGCCTCGGCGAATCAAGGCGACGGCGCGCGGCATGCTCGGCTGACGCCATGCCTTCGGTGATGTCACGCCGACCTCGACGTTCGCTTTTGCCGGCGGCGATCTCTTCACCATCGCCGGCGAATGTCCTGCAAAGCGCGAAGCGCGCGCGATGATCCAGATGCGACGGCAAATCCGCCGATGAGAAGACGTTCTTTTGCAAGGGACGACCGGCCTTTTCCACAATCGCAGTCTTCATTTCGACACGCACCGTATTGGACCAGATCACGATCTGTCCAGGGCCGGAAATACTTGTGCGCCAGGTGACAACTTCAGTGCCACCCTGGACAAGGGTTGACTTAAGTTTTTTAGATTTGGCCGGTTGATTCCAGAAATAAAACACCGCCCTCGCAACTGAACCACTCCCGTACGACGTTCAGCGATTCGAAATCGAAATTTGAGAAGCTCACAGTGACGTCTGCACGATAGCGTTGCTAGTTATTCCTCGAAGAAGAGTTTGGAATGGAACGTTTTGTATTTGGTATTTTTCTCAGGTACTCAGTTGACATAACTCCAAGCATCACATTAGAGATTTCTATCAGGCAAGTCCGCCCCGGACTGATCCGGGGTCGCATGAATTGGCTGCGAGGGGCAAATCATGGGGCGTGTTCAAGATTCCGCCGGTCTTAGGCCTTCGGACCTAAGCCAGACCCCCCCGAATTCAGCCCGACAGAGCAACCTGCGTTCACAGGCGAGCCAGCTTGCGCTGCGATCCGCCATCGGGATTGCTGCGGCCGCGGGCGTGAGTCTGCTGGCGTCCGGCCAAGCCTGGGCGGATTGTCTCGTCGGTGCCGTCACTGTCCAATGCGACACGACCTCCACCACCGACACGACATTTCCCGCTGACGCACCCAACGATCGCAACTATCAGAACTTGTTGCCCACACCAGTCATCGTCACCGTCGATCCGGGAACGACGGTGAGCGGTTATGGCCTTGCGGTTTCCAACGCCGACACCGGCGGCGTCACCGTTACCAACAATGGCACGATCAGCGTCGATGCCGGCAACACGCCGACCGCGGGCGGCACGGCGGCCCTGTCGGTCTCGGCGGCTGGCGGCGCCATCACCTACACGGGTGGAAACATCATCAACCATGGCGCCGGCAACGCGTTCGATGTGACGCAGACCGGCGGTGTCGGCTCGATAGACATTAACGTCTCCGGCAATATCTTTTCGGCGGCAGGCGAAGGTATTACTGTCCGCGACGTCGCGACCAGCACCGGCATTTCGGTGACCACAAACGCGGTGACCGCACTCACCGCAGGCAAGGATGCCATCGACGTCCAGACCCAGTCGTTGACAGGCAATATCACGGAGGTCGCCAACGGCGACATCAAGGCGGGCAACGCCGGCATGGTGGCCGCGATCCTCAACGCCTCGGGGACCGGCAACATCGACGTGACCGCCAACGGCTCCATCGACGCCCGGTTCGGCATCGACGCCGAGAACTTCGGATCGGGCTCGACCACGGTGACCACGGTCGGTCCGGTCACCGCGACCAGCGGGAACGGCATCTATGCGCAGTCGGCCGGCGCCGCCGTCACCATAACGGCGGGCGACGTGGCGTCCACCGGCAACACGGCCATCATCGCCCGGCAGACCAAGGCAGCGGGCTCGGGTGCGGTCAACGTGACCGCGGGCGATGTCTCGGGGACGACCGGCATCGAGGCAACCAACTACGGCACCGGCGCGATCGGCATCACCGCCAATGGCACGGTGACCGGCACACTTGCCGAGGGCATCAAGGCGACCGGCAACGGCGCGGTGAGCGTGAGCGTCGCCGACACGGTGACCGGCGCCACGATCGGCCTGTCGCTGACCGGCGGCACCGGCGGTGCGGGCGACATCAGCGTCACCGGCGCCGGCGGGTTCGTCGGCGGGACCGGCAACGCTGCGACCATCCAGAACAACGGCTCGGGCACGGTCACGGTCGACATCTCCGGCGCGAGCAGCTCCACCGGCGGCGAAGGCTTCGTCGTGCGCGACACGGCGGCCGGCGGCGACATCAGCGTCACCACGGGCGCGGTGACCGCACTGACCGCGGGCAAGGATGCCATCGACGTCCAGACCCAGTCGACGACCGCCGATATCACGGAGGTCGCCAACGGTAACCTCCAGGCGGGCAATGCCGGCATGGTGGCCGCGATCCTCAACGCTTCGGGGACCGGCAACATCGACGTGACCGCCAACGGCTCCATCGACGCCCGGTTCGGCATCGACGCCGAGAACTTCGGATCAGGCTCGACCACGGTGACCACGGTCGGTCCGGTCACCGCGACCAGCGGCAACGGCATCTATGCGCAGTCGGCCGGCGCCGCCGTCACGGTGACGGCGGGCGACGTGACGTCCACCGGCAACACGGCCATCATCGCCCAGCAGACCAAGGCAGCGGGCTCGGGTGCGGTCAACGTGACCGCGGGCAACGTCTCGGGCACGACCGGTATCCGCACCCTCAACAACGGCACGGGCGCGATCGGCATCATCACCAACGGCACGGTCGAAGGCGATATCGCCGCGATTTCGGCGCAATCGAACAGCGGCAATGCGATCGGCATCACCCTTTCCGGCGCGACGCACAACACCGCCCTGACGGCCGCGGCGCTGGCCATCACTACCTCTGATGGTGCCACGACAATTCTCAATGGCGGTGCACTGACCGGCCGGGTGGAGCTTGGCGGTTATGCCGACCTCCTGACCAACCACGCTACCTGGACAACCGGCGGCACCAGCCTGTTCGGCGCCGGCATCGACACCGTGACGAATACAGCCGCAGCCTCTCTCAGAACCGCCAGCAATGGCGCAACGCAGGAGACCACCACCTTCAGCGGGCTCGAGTTGCTGTCCAATGCCGGACGTCTCACCATGCAGGATGGCGGCGCCGGCGACCGCACGGAGCTTGCCGCCACTGTGGCTCTGGCGGCCGGTTCGACCTACGCCGTCGACATCAACGCCGCACTTCAGTCGGATCTCCTTCACACCACCGGCACTGCCACCATCACCGGCTCGACCCTGGCGGTGACGGCGCAAGGCATCACCGCCGGCCGCTACACCGTGCTGACCGCCGATCTGGGACTCACCGGCGAGTTCGCCTCTGTGACGGGGATCACCAGCACCGCGTTCCTGTCGGTGACGGATGCCTATGACTTGAACAATGCCTATCTCGATGTGCTGGTGTACGGCTTCACCGATATCGGGCTGACACCCAACCAAATCGCCACCGGCGGCGGCGCTGAAAGCCTTGAGGCCGGCAATCCTATCCATGACGCCCTTCTGGCGCTGCCGACAGCAGCTTCTGCACGCGCTGCTTTCGACCAGCTGTCTGGCGAAATCCACGCCTCGGCCAAGGGCATGCTGGTCGAGGACAGCCGCTTCGTTCGCGACGCAGTCACCAATCGTATCATGTCCGCTTTCGGCGATGTTGGCGCGGCCGCATTGCCGGTCATGGCTTATGGCGAAGGTGGCCCCGAAATGGTCGCGGCCGACACCGACCGTTTCGCCGTCTGGGGCCAGGCCTTTGGGTCGTGGGGCAATACCGACAGCGACGGCAACGCCGCCGCCTTCGATCGTTCGACCGGCGGCCTGCTGGCCGGCGCCGACACGCTGGTGGGCGGCTGGCGCGTCGGCCTGCTCGGCGGCTACAGCCATTCGAGCTTCGACGCCGACGATCGCAACTCTTCGGGCAAGAGCGACAGCTATCATCTCGGCCTCTATGGTGGCACCAACTGGGGCGCCATCGCTTTCCGTACCGGTGCTGCCTACAGCTGGAGCAGCCTTTCGACCAAACGCTCGGTTGCTTTCAACGGCTTCACGGATGGGTTGTCGGCCGACTATGATGCCGGCACCGCGCAAATGTTCGGCGAACTCGCCTACCGGGCCGATGCCGGACAATTCAAGTTCGAGCCCTTCGCCAATCTGGCCTATGTCAGCGTCCATACCGATGGCTTCACCGAAGACGGTGGCGATGCGGCACTGACCAGCGCCGGCTCGAACGATGATGCGACCTTCACCACGCTGGGCCTGCGCGGTTCGACCGATTTCGCGCTCGGCGGCATGAACGCCACGGCGCGCGGCATGCTCGGCTGGCGCCACGCGTTCGGCGACGTCACGCCGACCTCCAGCTTCGCCTTCGCCGGCGGCGATCAATTCAGCATCGCCGGCGTGCCGATCGCCAGGGACAGCGCCGTCATCGAGGCCGGTCTCGACTTCAACATGTCGGCCAACGCGACGCTCGGTGTGTCCTATTCCGGCCAGTTCGGTGGCGGCACGGTCGATCAGGGCGCCAAGGTCGATCTCGGCATCAAGTTCTGAACAGCAACGAAGCGCGCCGGCCGGACAAAGGCAACGCCCGAACGGCGGTCGGCGACGGGACCGGCTTTACGGCACGATTCCGCATATCCCTCCCACCCTACTCCGCCCCACCCTACTCCGGCGATGGAACCGGCGGCCGTGATGTCAGCGCCGTGCCGAAGGCGGCGACAACGACGGCTGCGATCCCGGCCAGTTGCGTTGCGGTCAGGCTTTCATGCAGGAACAGGAAGCCGGCCAGTGCGCCCAGCCCCGGCTCCAGGCAGGTCAGCGTGCCGTAGATGCGCGCCGGCATGCGGGTCAGCGCCACCATCTCCAGGAAGAATGGCAACGCGCTGGAAAACAGGCCGACCAGCAGCGCGCTGACCAGGATCGACGGCGCCAGCAGCGCGGTTCCCGCCTGTGCCACACCGAAGGGCAGCACCAGCACGGCGGCGATCGCCATGCCGTAGGCGGTGGTGCGAGTGCCAAGCTCCGCGCCGGCCTTCTGGGCCAGCACGATGTAGAGCGCCCAAAACCCGCCGGCCGCCAGCGCCAGCATCACCCCGATCGGATCAAGCGGCGCGAGGGAATGAACGAAGGGCGACAACAGCAGGATGCCGGCCACCGCCAGCGCGATCCAGGCAAAGTCGCTGGCGCGCCGCGAGCTCAAGGTCGCCACCAGAAGCGGGCCGGTAAACTCCAGCGCTACCGCGATGCCGAGCGGAATCCTGGCCAGCGCTGCGTAGAACAGGAGATTGAGCGCGGCGAGCGTCACCCCATAGGCGACCAGCCACGGCATGGTGGCACGCGAGGGCCGCATCTGCCAGGGCCGCAACACCGCGATCAGCATCAGCGCACCGATGACCAGCCTGAGCGTCGTCGTGCCTTGCGCGCCGATCTGCGGGAACAGGCCCTTGGCGAAGGTGGCGCCGATCTCGATCGACACCATGGCGCCCATCAGTGCCGCGACCGGCAAGGGCGCCGCTTCGCGACTGGCAATCGGCGTCGATGTCACGTGATCCCATCCTCCATACCGCCGGGTCCAAACCCGACCGGCGCATGGAGATAGGGCGAACCGGCCGGCCTGTCGTGAGGCAGCGGCAACTGGCTGCTAGGGCAAGGACTGCAGGCACGCTATGAGCCTCCCGGGCCGCGAAGCGTTCATTGCCGCGGCGGACAAGGAATAGCTGGAGATGATCCTGTAGGTGTGAGAGCGCAACGACAACGCTTTAGGCGGTGGCAGCCGAGCGCTTGAAGACGATGGTGACCCGCGTACCCTCGGCAGCGCTCGACCTCACGTCGAACTCCGCCCTAGCATTCTCGGTTAGCGAGCGGGCGATCAGCGCGCCGAGCTTGCCGCTCTTGGGCCAGGTCTCGCCGTCCGGCAGGCCGATGCCGTCATCGGCGATCACGATGCGGCAGCCATCACCGTCGACGATGCTGTGCAGCGTGATCGTGCCGCCGTCTCGCCCCTGGAAGGCATGTTTGAGCGCATTGGTCAAAAGTTCGTTCACCACCAGTCCGGTCGGCATGGCGACATTGATCGACACCGGATAGGTGTCGACCTTCATGTCGAGGCGGATGCCCTCGACCGCATGCGAGTTCATCACCGCCGACGCGATCTGGCTGAGATAGACGCCGAGATCGACCTCATCCTTGCCATCGTCCCCCGACAGCGTCTGGTAGAGGATCGCCAGCGCGTCGACGCGCCCTGCCAGCCTCTCGAAACGCTTCTGGTCCGGCTCGGCCGCGTTTCGCGTCTCCATCCGGATCAGTGCGGTGATCATCTGCAGATTGTTCTTCACCCGGTGCTGCAGTTCGCGCAGCAGCGTGTCCTTCTCGCGGATGCGCTCATCGATCGATCGCGCATCTTCGGTTTCGCCATGGGCAGAGACGTCGACCAGCGCCACCAGCCGGAAGCAGGCCTTGCCATTGTCGTCCTCGATGACATTGGAATAGACGTCGACGATCGCCTGTTGGTCTTCCTTCCGCTCCAGCCGGAACGTGCCGATGAAATCGGTGTCCTCGACCACGGCCTCGAACAGCGGCCGGCCCTTCTGCTTGTGCAGGCCGGTGCCGGAAAGCGCCGCCCAGTGTTGCCGAGCGAGCGTCGCCGCCTTGAGGCCGGACAGTTTCTCGAATTCCGGATTGGCATAGACGACACGCTCCTTCGCACCGAGGTCGGAGACGGCAATGGCGATCGGCACCTGGTCGAGGAACTTCTTGAACTGTTCGCTTTCCAGCGCGCTGGCAAGGTCCGGCGTTTCGAGCAGCTGCCCGACCGCTTCGGCCTTCTGTGTATCGGATGTCATCTGCGACGCCTGTGCTGTGTGATCACCATCAATAACAGCGATGCGATCTCCCCGCCATCGCCAAAGCACGAGCCGGCATTTCACGCGCCGCCACGAGCGGTGTGTCGCACAATCTCGAAATCTGCGTAGCCGCGTCGAAATACTTGACCGAGGCCCGCTCAGGAGGCCGGCTTCGACGCCAGCCTTGGCGCGGTCCTGACGTCGACGATCTCAGGCTTGGCACTGTCCACCGCGCCGTCCCAACCGCCGGCGAACGCCTTGTTGAGGGCGATGTAGTTGGTCGCCAGCAGGACGCGGCTTTGCAGCAGCGAGTCCTCGGCCGAGTAGAGAGAGCGCTGGGCGTCGAGCACATCGAGAAGGCTTGTCTCGCCGGCCTTGTAGAGCGTGCCTTCGAGACTTGCCGCCTCGCCATAGGACCTCGCCGACGAGGCGAGCTTGCCGATCCGGATGCGCTCCTGCGACAACAGCACCAGCGCATTCTCGACATCCTCGAGCGCCGTCAGCACCGAAGACCGATATGCGATGAAATATTGATCGCGCTGCGCCTTGGCGACCTCGACGGCGGCCTGCAATTGGCCGGCATTGAACACCGGCACGCTGAGCGTCGGCCCGAACGACCAGCCAATCGACGAATTCTTGCCGAGATCGCCAAGCTTCAGCGCCGCCGTGCTGATGTCTCCCGTCAGGCTGACCGAGGGATAGCGGGCGGCCTCTGCCTGGCCGATCTTGGCGGTGTATTGCGCATATTGGCGCTCCGCCATGCGCAAATCGGGCCGCGAAAGCAGGAGGTCGGCGGGAATTCCGGTGGGCATCGGCAGGCGTGGTGCAGGGATCGGGGCGACCCGCTTCAGCCGCTCGCTGAGCGAGGCAGGCGGCCGGCCGGCCAGCACCGCGAGACGATGCACGGCCTGGGCATAGCTTGCCTCCAGCGTCGGCACCGCGGCTTCGGTGCTCGCTGCCTGCCCCATCGCCTTGGCGACATCGGCGGCGGTCGCCGTGCCCGCCTGCGCCATGGTGCGGGTAAGTTCGGCGGTCTGCCTTTGCGACGCGGCCGAGCGCCGGGCGAGCGCGATGCGGGCCTGGTAGCCGCGCGCCTGGGCATAATAGGAAGCGACATCGCCGACCAGGGTGAGAAGCGTCGAGCGCAGTTCCTCCTGCGAGGCGTCCAGCCCGTAACGCGCGGCCTCGACGCCCCTGCGGTTGGCGCCGAACAGGTCGAGTTCCCAGCTGGCGTCAAAGCCGGCCTGATACTCGCTGTAGGTGGCATCCGAGCCTGATGTGGTCTCGGCCGACTTGTTGCGGGAGACCGAGCCGGAGCCCTCGGCCGACGGCAGCAACGTGCCTGCACTCTGGCGATAGCTGGCGCGCGCCTCGCGGATCCTTGGCGACATCGAGATTGCCGGCAACCGCTTCCTCGACAAGCGTGTTCAACTCGGGATCGCGCAGCCGCTGCCACCATTTCGACAGTTGCGCCGGCTGGGCAGGCTTTGGCTTCTGGCCGCTCCAGCTTGCAGGCATCGCCAATATCGGCGTCTGATAATCCGGACCGACGACGCATCCCGCGAGCAGGACAGCGGTAAGCATAGACGCAAGGAGCCGCCTCGCGGCCACCGAGCCACGTTCCAAGCCTGTCATGTGAAGTTTTCCTTATTGCTGGTTGACCGTCACCGGCGTCTCGCCCGTATCTGGTTTGGCCGCCCTGCCCTTGAAGATGCGCCGCACGGTGACGAACAACAGCGGCACCAGGAACACGCCAATGACCGTCGCCGCGATCATGCCGCCCATCACGCCGATGCCGACGGAGTTCTGCGCGCCTGAGCCCGCGCCGCTGGCAATCGCCAGCGGCAGCACGCCGAGGATGAAGGCCAGAGACGTCATCAGGATCGGTCGCAGCCGTTGTCGCGCCGCCTCCAGCGTCGCTTCGACCAGCCCCATCCCGGCGGTCTGCCGCTCGATGGCGAACTCGACGATGAGGATGGCGTTCTTGGCGGCGAGACCGATCGTGGTCAGCAGGCCGACCTTGAAATAGACGTCGTTGGACTGGCCGAACAGGCTTGCCGCCAGCAGCGCGCCGAAGATGCCGATCGGCACCGACAGCATGACCGCGAACGGGATCGACCAGCTCTCATAAAGTGCTGCCAGGCAAAGGAACACCACAAGGGCCGAGATCGCATAGAGCGACAGTGCCTGGTTGCCGGAAAGCTTCTCCTGGTGCGACAGCCCTGTCCATTCGTGGGAATAGCCGGCGGGCAGTTGCGCGACAAGCTTGTCGATCTCGTCCATGGCGGCACCCGAGCTGACGCCTGTCGCCGCCGCGCCCTGGATCTCGACCGCCGCCGAACCATTGTAGCGCTCCAGCCTGGGCGAACCGAATGTCCAATGGCTGGAGGCAAAGGCCGAGAACGGCACCATCGCGCCGCTGGCATTGCGGACCTGCCATTTGTCCAAATCTTCCGGCTGCATGCGGAAGTTCAGGTCCGACTGCAGATAGACCGGTTTCACCCGCCCGCGATCGATGAAGTCGTTGACGTAGTCGCTGCCCCAGGCGGTGGAAAGCGTGTTGTTGATGTCGGCCAGGCTGACGCCCAGCGCGCTGGCCTTTTCCTGGTCGATGTCGACCGAGAATTGCGGCTGGTCTTCCTGGCCGTTGGGCCTTGTGTTGGCGAGCAGCTTGCTCTGCCCGGCCAGGGCCAGAAGCTGGTTGCGCGTCTGGATCAGCGCGTCATGGCCAGCGCCGTTGACGTCCTGCAGGTAGAAGTCGAAGCCGTTGGTGTTGCCGAAGCCCTGGATGGCCGGAGGCGCGAGCGCGAACACCTGCGCATCCCTGATCTTCGAAAACGCGCCCATCGCCCGGCCGGCGATTGCCTGCGCGGCGGAAGCCGGCGATTTGCGCAGGTCGAAATCCTTCAGCCGCACGAAAGCGATGCCGACATTCTGCCCTGCGCCGCCGAAGCCGAAGCCGGAGGCGGTGAACACCCCGTCGACGACGTCCTTCTCCTGGTTGAGATAATGGTTGGTCACCTCTGCCAGCACGCGCTCCGTGCGATCCTGCGTCGCGCCGACCGGCAGCTGCACGCTGGTGATCAGGATGCCCTGGTCCTCTTCCGGCAGGAACGAACTCGGCAGCCGGGCAAACATCCAGCCCACGGCAACGACGATGGCCAGGAACACGACGAGGAAGCGCCAGGACCGGTTGATGATGCCGTGCGAGCCGTCGCGATAGGCAAGCGTGCCGCGATCGAAGACGCGGTTGAACCAGCCGAACGGACCGGTCTGCGTCGCATGGTCCTTGGGCGGCCGCAGGATCGTGGCGCAAAGTGCGGGCGTCAGCACCAGTGCGACCAGCACGGACAGCACCATCGCCGAGACGATGGTCACCGAGAATTGCCGGTAGATGATGCCGGTCGAACCGCCGAAGAAAGCCATCGGCACGAACACGGCCGAAAGCACGGTGGCGATGCCGATCAGCGCGCCGGTGATTTCGTGCATCGACTTGCGCGTCGCCTCTTTCGGCGGCAGGCCCTCTTCCTGCATCACGCGTTCGACATTCTCGACCACGACGATGGCGTCGTCGACCAGCAGGCCGATCGCCAGCACCATGGCGAACATGGTCAGCGTGTTGACGGAATAGCCGAACAGCGACAGCACGCCGAACGTGCCGAGCAGCACCACCGGCACGGCAATCGTCGGGATGATGGTGGCGCGCAAATTCTGCAGGAAGATGAACATCACCAGGAACACCAGCACGATCGCTTCGGCCAGCGTCTTGACCACCTCCTCGATCGACAGCCGCACGAAAGGCGAAGTGTCGTAGGGATAGACGACCTCGACGCCTTGCGGGAAGGTCGAGCTCAGCCGGGCGATCGTCGAGCGCACCGCCTCGGCGGTGTTGATGGCATTGGCGCCGGTCGCCAAATTGACGGCGACGCCCGCCGCCGGCTTGCCGTTGTAATTGGCCTGCGTCGTATAGCTTTCGGCGCCGAGTTCGACGGTGGCGACGTCGTTGAGGCGTACCAGCGAGCCGTCCGTCTGGCTCTTCAGGATGATGTTGCGGAACTGTTCGGCGGTCTGCAGCCGGCTCTTGGCCGTCACGGTGGCATTGAGCTGCTGGCCCTTGCGCGCCGGCAGGCCGCCGAGCTGGCCGGCCGAAACCTGCGTGTTCTGCGCCTCGATCGCCGAGGCCACGTCGCTCGGCATCAAGGCGTATTTGGCGAGCTTGTCGGGGTCGAGCCAGATGCGCATGGCATAGCCGGAGCCGAACAGCTGCGTCGAGCCGACACCCTCGACGCGCTTCAGCGTGTCGTTGACGGTGGCATCGACATAGTCGGCGAGATCGGTCGAGTTCATCTTGCCGTCGGTCGACACGAAGCCAATGACCATCAGGAAGCCGGTCGAGGATTTGGAGACGGTGATACCGTTGCTCTGCACCACCTGCGGCAGCTGCGACTGCACCAGCTGCAGCTTGTTCTGCGTCTGCACCTGGGCGGTATCGGGATCGGCTGCAGTGGTGAAGGTCAGCGTGATCGAGGCCGAACCGGTCGAGGTCGACGTCGCCGTCATGTAGTCGAGATTGTCGATGCCGGTCATGCCCTGCTCGATGACCTTGGTCACGGAGTTCTCGACGGTCTGCGCGTCGGCGCCCGGATAGGTGGCGCTGATATTGACCGTGGTCGGCGCGATCTGCGGATATTGCGAGATCGGCAGCGAGGTGAGCGCCAGAAGCCCGCCCAGCATGATCACGATGGCGATCACCCAGGCGAAGATCGGCCGGTTGATGAAGAATACGGACATCGCTCAGTTCCCGGTTGCGGCGGCAGGCGCCGGTTTGGCAGCGTTGGACGCGGCGGGCGCGGCGGAAGTGCCCTGCCCGCGGTCCTTGACCTCGCCTGTCGTCTCGTCGATCGTCACTTCGACGCCCGTCGCGTCGCCGCCGGGGCGCACCAGCTGCATGCCCTCGACGATGACGCGGTCGCCGTCGCCGACACCCGAATCCACCAGCCAGTTGTTGCCGACGCTGTTGCGCACTGCGAGCACGCGCGTCTCGACCTTGCCCTGCGCATTGATGACCATGGCGGTGGCCTCGCCCTTGGTGTTGCGGCTGACGGCGCGCTGCGGCACCAGGAAACTATTCTGCGCGACGCCCTCCTCGACCAGCGCCCGCACATACATGCCGGGCAAAAGCAGGCGATCGGGATTGGGAAACTCGGCTCTGAGCGCGAAGGTGCCGGTGGTCTGGTCGACATTGGCGCCGGCGAATTCCAGCTTGCCGGTCTGCGTGTAGATGGTGCCGTTCTCGAGCTTCAGCTTGACGCTGACATTGGGGCCGCTGAACTTCAGCCGCCCTTCCGAGATCGCCTGGCGCAGATTGAGCAGGTTGGTGCTCGACTGTGTGACGTCGACATTGATCGGATCGAGGGCACGGATGGTCGTCAGCACAGTGTCCTGGTTGGCGGTCACCAGCGCACCCGGCGTCAGCGTGGACTTGTCGATGCGCCCGGCGATCGGCGCGGTGATCGAGGTCCGGTCGAGGCTGATGCGCGCGGTCTCGGCACTGGCCTTGGCCGAGGCGACATCGGCTTGCGCCTGTGCCAGCGTGGCGGCGGCATCGTCATAATCCTGTTTGGAAACAACGTTCTGCTTCAACAGACCGGCATAACGGTCGAACTTGGCCTGTGCGGTGGGCACCGCCGCTTGCGCCTTCTGCTGTGCGGCGACCGCGCTGTCATACGACGCCTTGTAGCTCGCCGGATCGATGAGGTAGAGCGGCTGTCCCGCCGCCACCTCGCTGCCCTCCTTGAACAGGCGCTGCTGGATGATGCCGTTCACTTGCGGGCGCACCTCGGCAACCAGCGAGGCCGCGGTGCGTCCCGACAGTTCGGCGGTGATCGCCACCGATTGCGGATGCAAGGTGACGACACCGACTTGCGGTTTGCCGGGCGCGCCCATGCCGGCGGGGGCGCTGCTCTCCTGCGAGCAGGCCGCCAGCAGAAGAGTGGCGGCGAACATCGCGGCCCAGGGCGCCAGACGGCGTGCCGAAAAACGAGGCTGGCTAGACTTGGAAATCATGGCCTGGATCTTTCCCTGGAGTTGCGTACGCGCTGGCAATGGACCGCTTGGTCGAGGGGCATGCCGATCCATATGATGATAGGCCGCACCCGTCGGCGGGCGGCGACGAGCAATGCTTCGAAGCGGCTCATGTCGCGCTCCTTCTCGTCGGCCGGAGCTGCTCGAAGGTCGAGTAGCTGGCCGCGATGCCCACCGACATCATTATGCCGATCAGCGAGGACATGCCAAGCGCCTTGCCGGAGTTCACGCGATCTTGCGGTCATGATGTCCATGATTGTCGAGCGGCTGCGAGAGCGGAAGCGACACCCGCCAGGCGGCGAAGCGCAGGCGGATCGCGCCCTTCAGCGTGTCGGCCGGCAGAGCCAGTGGCAGGCCGCGTCCGGCATGGTCGAGTGACAATCTCGGGCTGGCGGACGCGAGCAGCCGCAGCAGTATCATGGCTTCCCACATCGTCGTGCTTCCGTTTGATTTGAACTGGGCATGATTTGAAAAACAGGGATGGCGAAGATACGCCCGCCATCCCTGAAAGAGACCGGCCGGCCCGAGAACGGGTTGGGTACCGGGCCGGGCCGCGCAGCCGGGCACAGTTATCAGCCGTTCCCGGGCTGGGGCGGCGGACTGCCATCGTTGGGCAGACCTCGGGGGCCGGCTGCATCATCCGGCGGACCGCCCCAGGGACCGGGGGGTGGTCCGTGGGGACGTTCCGCCGAAGCGAGGATTTCGAGCTGTTCGGGCGTCAGCTTGGCGCGCAGTGCCGCGATCGCGTCTTTCAGCTTGCCGGCCGAAACCGCGCGGGCCGTGACGTCGTCGGCCAGTTTTTCCTGGAAGGCGAAGGGATCGCGCTTGCCGTCAGGGCCGGCTGAGTCGGAGCCCTTCGCTTCAGGACTGCCGGAGCCATCAGGACCACCGGGCCGCCCATGATCGGGCCGTGGCGGCGCCAGCACGGCCTGCAGCGCGCTGGTGTAGTCGCGCCAGGCGTCGAGCTGTTCGGAGCGGATGCCGACGCGGGTCTCGAGCGCTGCCAGCCGGGCGGCCAGCATGAATTCCGGCGGCGGACCCATGCGGCGGGGGCCAAAGCCTTCCGGTCCAAAACCTCGCGGGCCAAAACCCTGCGGACCATGCCGCATCGGCCCGTGCGGGCCGGGTCCGGCCATCGGGCCATGATCGGGTCCATCCTGCATTGCCCCACTCTGCTGGGCCATGACCGGTGGCGGCTCGCCGGGGGCGGCACCCGGATCGCGCTGTGTCGCCAGCACGGGGTGAATTGCGGCGACGGAAAACAGGCCGAGCGCAAGAAGTCTGCTTCGCATGACGGTGTTCCTTTCTCTCATGCTTCGGACAAATGAGAGGATAGGAAGCGTATTTGTCCGCTTCGCGTCGGCGTATTGCCGAAGGTTTCCGCAAGAGGGCAATTTGTAACTGAATGTTTCCCACGGCCTGCCGGAAACATTCAGTTGCAATTTTCCGTGCCGCTTGGACGCGGCTCTCCCTATAATCGCGGCCAAGGCAAGGGCACGGTCATGCAGTCACAACCCCATATCCTCGTCGTCGACGACGACCGCGAGATCAGGACGCTTCTCCAGCGCTATCTCGACAGCCAGGGCTTTCGTGTCACAGCTGCGGCGGACCGGCGCGAATGCGAACAGAGGCTGGGCGCGGGCCAGTTCGACCTGATCGTGCTCGACGTCATGCTGCCGGACGGCTCGGGGCTCGATATCTGCCGGGCCTTGCGTGACCGCAAGCCGCATATCCCGGTCATCCTGCTGACGGCGCTGAAAGAAGATGTCGACCGCATCATCGGCCTGGAACTCGGCGCCGACGACTATCTCGGCAAGCCGTTCAACCCGCGTGAGCTCATTGCCCGCATCCGCGCCGTGCTCAGGCGCTCGGCTCCCGAGGAGGCGCCCGCCTCCCCTCGCGCGCGTACCTACCGCTTCGCCGGCTACAGGCTGGAGCCGGACACCCGCAAGGTGACGGATGCACAAGGCGTGGCCGTCGACCTTACGGGCGCCGAGTTCGACCTCTTGCAGGTGTTTCTCGACCGCCCCGGCCGGCTTTTATCGCGCGACCAGCTTCTCGACCTGACGCAAGGCCGCGAGCGCGACCCGCTGGAGCGTTCGGTCGATGTGCTGGTGAGCCGGCTGCGCCGGAAATTTTCCGACACCGGCGACGGGCCGCTGTTCAAGACCGTGCGCAATGGCGGCTACCAACTCACCGCGCGCGTCGAGACCGTGGAGAGCCACGCGTGAACTCGCTGCGCCGCCGTCTCATCCTGCTGCTGGTCGCCTCGATCGTCGGCGTCGTCGGCCTGGCGACGGCCGCCGTCATCAGCGTGCGCGGCGGCGGACCGCCGCCGGAACTGACCGTGCCCTGGATTGCCCAACAGATGGAACTGGTGGTGCGGCTTTTGCCGGGGCCGATCCCCGACGTCCTGCGGGTGCAATTCGCCGACCATCCGGCGGGCGGCAAGGTGGCTCGTGCGGAAACGGCGATGCTCAACGACATCCTGCACCGCCGTGGCCTCGACTTTCCGGCGGTCGTCAACGAGAAGACGGACGAACCCGGCCAGATCGCATCGATGCACCTGCCTGACCGCCGCTGGGCGATCATGGAGGTGCCGCATCTCAAGCCCCCAAGGCGCGAATGGCTGGTCTTGGCCGGCTGGATCTCGCTGATCGTCGCCGGCGCCACGGCGGTGTCGGTCTATTTCACCTCGGTGCTGATCCGCCCGCTCGAGATGCTGGAGGCCGCCGTCTCCAAGATCGGATCGGATGGCGTCCTGGCGGCGGTGCCGGAAGTGGGCTCGGCCGAGGTCAAGGCCACCGCGCATGCGCTGAACCAGCTCTCGTCGCGGCTGCGGACCGCCATGGAAAGCCGAATGCGGCTGGTCGCCGCCGCCGGCCATGATCTGCGAACGCCGATGACGCGCATGCGGCTGCGCGCCGAATTCCTCGACGACGAACGCGACAAATGGCTTCACGACCTCGACGAACTCGACCGCATCGCCGATAGCGCCATCCGCTTGGTGCGCGAAGAAGTGAACCAGGACGCCGTCGAACCGGTCGACCTGGCAAAGACGGTGCGCGATATCGAAGCCGAGATGGTATCGCTCGGCCATGCCGTCTCGATCGGGCACCTGGACAAGGTTTGCGTGCGGGCCGGCGCGCTTGGCCTGCGCCGCGCCTTGCGCAACCTGATCGTCAACGCCGCCACCCATGGCAAGGCGTGCCGCATCGACTTGGCCGCAGCCGACAATCGCGCCGTGCTGACCATATCTGACCATGGCCCGGGCATACCCACGGAACTCCTGAACAAGGCGTTCGAGCCCTTCTTCCGCGTCGACCCCGGCCGCCTGCAATCCGTTCCCGGAGCCGGTCTTGGCCTCGCCATCGCCAAGGAAATCATCGAGCGCTACGGCGGCATCGTGACGCTGCAAAACCGCCGGGGCGGCGGACTGGAGCAGACGGTGGTGTTCGAGGCCGTGTGACGGTCGGCGGTCAGCCGAGTAACCGGCGTTGCGCACGGCAACCGACGAAAAATAGAGACGATGCTGCACCGCGCAAAGCCAATGGTTCCAAATCATTTCTCTAAGGATCCAGGACCGAGCCCATATATCCAAAATATAGATTACAAAATTTCTTGTGATCTAACAAAGAACCAGGCTCTCAAGCCAAGTGTTCTCCGATCAACCGAGGCGGGAACATCGGAACAACTTAAACCACAGCGTTTAAGTTCTGAAGAAAATTGCCAAAATTGGCGATAACCGCCCGGTTTTTGTCAATTTTTAGCGCTTGCTCACATAAGTATTTCAGCTGGGTAGATTTTTTGTGTTGCGCCGCACAATGCCGTAGCCGAACGATCTCCCGGGGGACTCGTTTGCGACTGGACATATGCCGTGGAGGATCCCGTCAGGTTGACTAGCTTGAGCTGTCCGTCCGTCGATTTCGGGCCGAGCCCGATCGGACTCGCCCCAATCGGACTCGCAAAGCGCGCGTTTGCCGGCGCCATGGCGGATCTCGTCCGCCTTGGCCTGCCGCTCGAAACGGCGGGCTGGCGTAACGCCGGCGGAAGCCGCTGATGGGAAGCGCCCGCGACGTCCAACTTGATGCGTTGAGAGCCATCGCCGTGACGATGGTGTTGTATTCCCATTTCTTCGCCGCTGGAGGATCTTCATTCTGGGGCCATATCGGCGTGCGGCTGTTCTTCGTGCTGAGCGGCTTCCTCATCACGCGCCTGCTCCTGGACGCGCGTTCGGCCGCCGAATTCGAGACCGGCCCCGCGCTGCGATCCTTCTATATCAGGCGAGGCTTGCGGATATTTCCGCCCTATTTTGCCGTCCTGGGTTTCGTCTGGCTGGTCGACCTGGACCAATCCAGGGGATCGCTGGTCTGGCATGCGCTTTACCTGTCGAATTTCTGGTATGCGCTGCGCAATGACTGGAACCCTTGGGTGCTGTGCCATTTCTGGAGCCTGAGCATCGAGGAGCAGTTCTATCTTGCCTGGCCGCTGGTCGTCCTTTTGGCCCCACGCCGCCGCTTCGAACAGATCTGCATCGGCGTCATCGCACTGTCGCTGGCCTATCGCTTCTATTGGCCGATCACCGCCACGCCGGCGCTGGCGCGCGACCTGCTGCCGCCGGCGTCCATGGATGCGCTGGCGACGGGCGCGCTGCTTGCCTGCTGGCGGTCCAGGGGGGCGGCCCTGCCGCATTGGATGCGACTGGGCTGGCCTGGCTTCGCGGCCGCATTCCTTGTCATCGAGTGGTTTGTGCCAGCGCCTGCCGATCCGATGCTGGAATGGACCCACTGGCTCGTGCGGCAGGTCCTGCCCCTGGTGCCACTGATGGTCATCGTAGCCGCCTGTTCGCGCGGCCTTGGCGGCATCCTGGGCAAGCTTGCCGAACTGCCGCCGCTGCTTGGCCTCGGCCGCATCAGCTACGGCATCTATCTCTACCATCCGATATTGCTGTCGCTCGCCGTCAAGGCGCAGCCCTGGATTCCGCTCAACGTCTCGGAGCAAGGGCCAGGGCGATTCCTGGTTGCGAGCGCCGCCACGATTGTCGCGGCCTCGATTTCCTGGGTGGTTTTCGAGAGGCCGCTCAACAGCCTGAAGCGCCACTTCCCCTATGTCGCGCGCACCCGCTCCGCACAGGGCAGCCCTGGCGGCTGGCTCGCGACGGCGGCCGGCGGATCGCCCGATGGCCGCACACCGGCGCTCGAACTCCAGCGCACGGATGCAAGACGATGACCGCCGCGCCGCTCGTCTCCGTCCTGTTGCCGGTCTACAATGCCGGCCCCTATCTCGCCGCCGCGCTGGGAAGCATCCTGCGGCAGGACTACGGCCGCCTGGAGATCATCGCTATCGATGACGGCTCGACCGACAATTCGCTCGAGATACTCGAGCGCTGCCAAAAGGCCGACAGCCGCATTTCGATCGTCTCGCGTGAAAACCGCGGCCTTGTCGCGACGCTCAACGAAGGGCTGGCGCTCGCCCGGGGCGAACTGGTCGCGCGGATGGACGCCGACGACGTCGCCTATCCCTGGCGTTTGTCGCGCCAGGTGGCGCTGTTCGAGCGGCGGCCCGAACTGGGCTTCTGCGGCGCCGGCGTCGACATGTTGATCCGCGGCCGCATCGCCATCGGCAGGCCGGATCCGGTGTTCCAGTTCGGCCGCATCCCTGTATTGGCGATGTTCTTCACGATCTTCATGCACCCGACGGTCGTCTACAACAGGAAGGTCATCGACGACGGCGTTCTCCACTACGACCAGACCTACAGGCACGCCGAGGACTTCGATCTTTTCAGGCGGCTGGCCAGCCGCTACCCGGCAGCCATGATGCCCGAAAACCTGGTCGTGTACCGCGTCCATCAGGCAAGCGTGACCAGCCGGCACGTCAAGGAGATGCGCAGGACGCATTTGCGGATCGTGGCCGAGAACCTCGAGCGCGAGGGCCTGGCGCAGGCCACGCGGGACCTGCGCGACATTGGCGACGCGGTCAGCCACGACACGGTTGCCCGTGCGGCCGGCTTCATCGTCGCGCTGGAGGAGGAAATCCGCTCGCTGCCGGCGGCGACGCGGCCGAGCTTCGAGGCCGGCGCGCTGAACCTGTTCTATTTCCTCTACCAGCTGGTGGCCGACGAAAAGCAGCCCGCGCTGACGCATGAATTGCTGACGCGGACCGCGAAATGGAATGCCATCCGGCGCCGCGAGCAATATGCGCTGCGGCCCGGCGCCTGGGCGCCCTGGCTCAGCCTTGCCTCGCTGTCGGCCGCCAGACAAGCCGATGCCATGGCATACTTCTTCAAATCCGCGCCCGCCGCGGCGGTTCTGGCGTCTCATCGGTTGAGTTAGGGGCATGATCGTCAAAGCCAACCAACCTCTGCAGCGCGATCGTTCGACGGCGCTTGGCCCTGCCCCGGCCGGTCCCCGCCCGGAACGAGCGGCGCCGGAAGTCAGCTTCATCATCTGCACGCGCAATCGCGTCGCCGTGCTCGATGCCTGTATCAAGTCGGTGCAAGCCGCGTGCCGCGCACATGCCGGCTTCGCCGCCGAACTCGTGGTCGTCGACAACGGTTCGAGCGACCGCACGGCCGAACGCCTGGCCAGCATCGCCGCTGCGTCGGACATTCCGTTCACGCCGGTCTGCGAGCCGCGCCCCGGACTGGCGGCCGCGCGCAACGCCGGGCTGCGGCGCGCGCGCGGCCGTGTGCTGGTCTTCGTCGACGATGACTGCGCGGTCCATCGCGACTATTTGCGCGATCTGGAGCGACACTATGCGTCCGGGGAACAATGGCTCATCCGGGGCGGACGTGTCGAGCTTGGCGATGCCAGGGATTTGCCGTTCACCATCAAGCGGTCGTGGGCGCGCGAGCGGCTGACGCCAGATGTTCATCCCGGCGGTTTCGTGCTGGGCTGCAACATGACGATGCACCGCGACGTCGCGGCCCGCATCGGCTATTTCGACGAACGCTTCGGCGCGGGCGGACCATTGCGGTCGGCCGAGGATACCGATTATCTCGTGCGCGCGATGCTGCTCGGCATCGCAGTCGAGTATGTGCCTGATATGACGATATTCCATCATCATGGCCGGCGGGATCGCAAAGCCATCGAAAAGCTCCACCGCGACTACAGCCTGGGCAATGGCGGGCTCTGCCTGAAGCATATTCGCCATGCGCCCTGGCTGCTTCGCCATTTCTGCTGGGCCGCAAGAGGGGCTATCCGGGAATTGGCGGGAGGCCCCGCCTTCGATCGTGAACTCAACCTGCCGCACTGGCCGATCGTCGCCATGAATTTGCTCGGCGCGGCCAGGTTCGCGGTTCTCCTTCTGGCCAGACGGCCGCGGGCCGAGCCAGTGCGGCAAGATCAGCAAGCCAATGCCCAGGCGAGGTGAAACGCTATAATGCCGATGCTGCCGCCAAGCCTGCCGATGCTGTTCCGGGCGTGCGGAAAGCGGCAACTGCGCCTGCTTCCGGCGGTGGTGGTACTCGGCCTGCTCAGCGCCGTCCTCGAAGGGTTCGGCATCGGCCTGATCATCCCATTGCTGGGCATCATCATGGGACATGGGGATGCGGCCGGAATGGGCGGCTTCTCCGCTGTCCTCCAGCATGTCGGATCGGGCTTGAGCGAGCGCCACCGGCTGATCGTCATTTCGGTCGCCATCCTCGGCTCGATCATCCTGAAGAACGTCTTCGCCTTCGCCAACACGCTGCTGACGACCTTCATCTCCGGCAAGGCAAGCCATTCCATCCGCAGCGCCCTGTCGGAGCAGCTGTTGCGGGTCGGCTACCCATTCTTCCTGCGGCAAAGCCCCGGGCGCCTGCTCAACATCATCTCCAACGAATCCTGGCGGGCCTCCGATGCGATCCAGATCATGCTGTCGGCCATCGTCAGCGCATCGGCCGCCATCATCCTCTTGGCTTTCCTGTTGCTGCTTTCGTGGCGCATGACGCTTCTGGTCACGCTCGGACTGGCGCTCGTCCAGATCGCGCACGCCATCCTCTCTGCCAATCTGAAGGAGCCCAGCCGCAGCGTCGCTTCGCGCAACGGCCACCTCGCCTCGCAGATGCTTCACCTTGTGCATGCCGGACGGCTGATCCGCATCTTCGGACAGGAGAACCGGGAAAAGGCGATATTCGACACGGCGTCGGATGCGGTTCGCCGCGCCTCCTTCGCGCTGCTCGTGCGCCAGGGAGCGCTGCCGCCGCTGACGGAGGTTCTCCACGCCATGCTGTTCCTGGCGGTGGTGATCGGCGCCTGGCTGGCGCAGGTGAGTTTCCCGCTGATCATCGCGTTCGTCATCCTGCTCTACAGGCTGCAGCCGCATATGCGGGCCCTGCAGGGGTCGTGGAGCCAGTTGCAGGGCCTGAGCGGATCGCTCGAAGAGGTGACATGGCTGCTGGATCCCGCCGGCAAGCCGCAACCGCCGCAAGGCGACGAGCCGTTCCACGGCCTGCGCCAGGGCATCAAGTTCGACGATGTGACATTCACCTATTCCGGTACGGACCGGCGCGAGGTCGTGCTGCATGCGGCGACATTCGAAATCCGCGGCGGCCGCTCGACGGCGCTGATCGGCCGCTCGGGCGCCGGCAAAACGACGATCGTCAATCTCCTGTGCCGCTTCGTCGAACCGGACACTGGCAGCATCCTCGTCGATGGATCGCCGCTCGACGGGATCGACGCCAGCCAGTGGCGACGGCACATCGCCCTGGCCAGTCAGGAACTGGAATTGGTCGATGGCAGCATTTTTGAAAACATAACCTACGGGCAGGATACGGCGACAGCCGGCGACGCCGAGGCCGCCGCAAGACTGGCCGAAGCGCACGAGTTCATCGAAAGGCTGCCTCAGGGCTACGAGACGCTGGTCGGCTACAGGGGCGTCAATCTGTCGGCGGGACAGAGGCAGCGGATCGCCTTGGCGAGAGCCCTGGTCCGCGATCCCGATCTCCTCATCCTGGACGAAGCCACCAATGCGGTGGACGGGCTGTCGGAAGCGGCCATCGTCGAGACCCTGAAGTCGAGAGCCGGCCGCCGCACGACTATCGTCATCAGCCACCACCACAGCACAATCTCGTTCTGCGACGACGTGGTCATCCTGAGCGGCGGCCGCGTGAAAAAGCAGGCCCCTTTCGGCGCCCTGGCCTCGCTCAGCATGGACGAGCTTTATCAGCACGAGCCGCTCGACTGAGGAGGCACCGGGCCGGCCGCGATCGTTTCCCGGGCGTGTTTGCAGCCTCCGGCCGGCGGGCCGTCGCAAAGGTTCGAATCAGAAGCTTGGGGAAGTGCCGCTGGCACCTTCCGTGATCGCACCAATGCCGTGCGGGACCGAGGCGCGCTACCTTGCCTGTGCGGCGGACCTGTCGATCCGCCTGGCCGGTGCCCCATTGGGCTTACTCTCCGGGTGAGGTGCCGGCCTCCCATGCACAAAAGACCTGAAGCGGGTCACCTGAAGCCCTTCAGCGCCACACTTCAGCTAGCGGCGCCGACATTCCTGCGCATGCGCCGCCTGCCCGTCGTCCGTGCTTTCTTCGCCATCGCCCCGGCTATCTCGACCACGCCGTCCTCGCGCGGCCTGCCATTGGTGGCCTTGTGGAGCCGCTCGTAGGGCAGCAGTTCCTTGATGCGGGCATTGAGCGATGCGATTTCAGCTTTGAGGTCCTCGCATTCCTGCCTCTGCACGTCGAACTGTATCTGTTCGGACGCCTGTTGCAGCGTCAGCTGAGAAAGGTTGGCGTTCACCTTGGAAAGACTCATCTTGTCGCTTTCGCTCTCCTGGGTCAGCGCGGACAATCTTTCATCGGCGATCTTCTTTTCGGCCAAGGCATCGTTCAGTTCGCTCTTGAGCCTGGCGATCTCGCCTGCGGCTTCGCTGTTTTCGGTCGAGGTTTGCTCCAGCCGCGATTGCAGGTTCTGGATCTCCGAGCTCAACCCGCGCATTTCCGCCTGGCTGCGAGCCAGCTCGGCTTCCTTGTCGCCTTCCATCATGCGTGCTGCTTCGTTCGTTTCCGACAGCTTCGCCTGTGCGGCCTCGAGCGACTTCTGGAGCCGCATCTCCTCTTTGTCGCTCTTGCCGAGCGCGGCCAGCAGCTCCGCCAGCCGCGCTGCTTCGCTGGCATGGATCGTCGAGAGCTCGTCGAGCCTGTGGCGCGCCTGCGATTCCCGCTTCAGCGCCTTGTCGAGTTCGATCGAGAGGTTGACGTGCTTTTCGCGCAGCATCTTGCTTTCGCGCAAGCGCCTGTTGGCCTCGACCGTCCTGGCGGTCAGCCGCTTGGCGATGTCGCCGAACTCCGCTTCACGTTTGGCGCTCGCATTGGCTGTCTCCACCAGTTCCAGCCTTACCGCGGCAAGTGCCGCACGAAGCGTCTCCCGGTCCTGAACCAGGCTTGTCTCGCGCTGCTGCAGCGCTTCGAAAGCGCCGTCACGCTCGCGCAATTTTCTCGTCGCATCGTGCAGCTTCTCCGACAGCGCCCTCTGTTCGGCGGCCAGAGCGGCATTGGCAACCTCCAGCTCGTTGGCGCGCAGGATGTCGCTGTGCAGGATGTTGAGGAATTCACGCGTCAGATGGTGTGAGGTGCCGATCTCCGACAGCTTGTCGTTGATCTCCTCCAGATAGTCCCTGGCGTCATGGAAGAGACCTTCGAAGGCGCTCAATGCAGCCAGCCGGGTCTGTGTATGGGCCGTCAGTCGTGGCGCGGTTTCGGAACTGTCCGCATCGCCCGCAGCGTCGGCCTTCCTGGCGTTGTCGTCATTTGCCGCGTCGGCCTGGGGTGGCCCGTCATCGGCTGCCGCCTGGGCATCCGGCACATCGTCGCTCTCCGACGGCACCAGGTCGTTGGCGTCGAGACTTGCATCCAGCGCGTCCGCCAAATCGATCTGCAGGTCCTGGATCGCTTTATCCACGTCTTCAGCACGCTTGATCAGGCCTCTGAAGTTCATCACCAAACTCCCCTTACGCATACCTCGCTTCGAACTTAACAAATTGCTAATATATCCTTACATCCGCTGCTTGCGCAGGGGAAGCCCCGTCGGCACAAAGGTAAATTTGGGACATTTGGGGGTTGAAATAAGCCCGAACAACCAATGCCGCAGCCGAAAAGAGCCGGATCCTCTGACAGTGTGGAGGTCTGAAGGACGGCAAGACCGCGGCCGCTCAGGAAGAGCCCGCGCGCGAGACCTCGAGGGCAGAGAGAACTTGCCTGATCCCTCTTGGCAGGCGCAGGATGACTATCGCGGGCCGGGCCGAGTGCTCTACCCCAAACGCGCAGTTCGCGGCTGCTCGTCTCCTCGAGATATCGCCGGTTGAACAGACTGGTGTTCGGATCGCGGATCGACTGCTGCCGCAGCGTCTCGCGCAGGCGCAGATTGGCCAGGGCGAGCGCCAGCGTGTCGACGACACCGCGCAGGATCTGCTGTCTTTCAGTCAGCCATTGTGGCTTCTCGGCCGCATTCGGCTCGCACAGATGAAGGATGCCCAGCGTCTCGCCTTGGGCCGCCAGAGGCATGCAGACATAGCCCTTCTTGCCGTTCTCGGTGATATGCGCGCAGCGCGGCGTGAGCATGCCGGGGCCAGCGACATGTTCCTGGCCGCGCCTGAGCGCCCAGCAGTCTTCCGGCGCGAATTGCGTGGCGCTCGAGCGGACGTCGCCCCAATGCGCCATCTCTTCCACCAGGTTGCGCGACGCGCTGGTCAAGTGGACGGTTCCGCTCAAGCCACCGAGGAACTCGGCCATGGCCGTGCCGACCACCGAGAACGCTTCCGGGAAGGTGACGCAGGCCTGCAGCAGTTCGCCAAGCTTCACCAGACGGGTCGTGGTCTCGGACTTGTCGTGCAGCTCGCGGTTGAGGAGCGCCAGCTGATCGGCACGCTCGTTGACCACTCCTTCCGCGCGGCGCAGCTCGCTGATGTCGTTGAGCGTGAGGACCAGGCCGCCTTCGGACCTGCTGAGCGGACTGCAACTGGCGATGACCGGCAGATGCGAGCCGTCGGATCTGGTCAGGCGCACTTCGCCCTGGTGTTGCCGGCCCGTGGCTAACGCCATTTCGATGGGAGAAGCGCCAGCGGCGAACGCACCGCCTCTGGGGTCGCGAACCGTCAGCACCGAATCCCATTGCTGCCCGACGATCTTGTCGGCGCGCCGCCCGATCATCGTTGCCGCCGCTGGATTGGCGCTGGCGACGCGGCCGTCGCCGTTCAGAACCGCGATGCCTTCGGCAGCCGTTTCGACGATGTCCTCGACATGCGCACGCGCCGATGCAAGCTGGTCCGCCATCGTGTTGAAGCCATGGGCCAGCTGCCCGAATTCATCGTTGCGGGCGTGGCTGATGCGCGTCATGGCGTTGCCTTTCGCCAGCGCTTCCATGCCGCGCATCATGTCCCCGAGGCCAGAGCTGAAACGACGGAGCAGCAGCCATGCGAAGCCGACCGCGACCAGCACGGCGGCCGTCGCGCTGAGGCCAACCAGCCAGAGCAGGCTGTTGGTGCTTTGTTCGGCGGCCTGCAGAACGGGGTCATATTCCAGCAGCACGGCGCCGATGATCGTATCCTCGGGATTTTCGATCGGAACGGCCAGTATGGCGTTCACTTCCTCCGGGTCGACAAATCTGCGCGGAATGCCGTCCGCCAAGGTCTGGCCTATTTCGTTGCCGGGTCGTGACCGAATTTGTCGCCGACCTGGTGCTCTTCGTCGGCGGCATGGGCAAGGATGGTCTTGTTGTTGTCGAGGACCAGGAAATCCCGGTGCAGGCGGCGGTGCTGGTGCTCCATGAATTGCTTGAGCGCCTCGGGCCGCTCGAGCAGCGAAGGCGTCCCATCGGATGATTTGAAAACGATGGTGTCGGCCAATTCCCGCGCGACGTTGGTCGCTTCGGTCAACCCCAACGATTTGGTCGCCGCGATCTGCGTAAAGATCGCAACGCCGCCGACCAGCCCGATCAGGGCCGCGGCGGCCACCATGGAGAGAATGATCTGGCTCTTGATACGCATGTCATGGCTCCGCCGAGAACGACAGCATTGCGCATGTCAAATCGAGCCAGCATCTCATTTCCGGCTTTTTATTACCAAATGCTTATCAACGTCCTAACGATGGCAGGCGATGCCGCTCCACACGCGGAGGGAGCGGACTGGGCTCCCCACCTCCCCCTTGTGGGGAGGTCGGACCGCAGGTCCGGGTGGGGGTGCTGGCGCCAACCCCCACCCCGATCCGCTTTGCGGATCGACTTGCCGGGGCGAGCCACCGGTCTCGCCCTTCCTTCGGACCCCCACAAGGGGGAGGGTAAAGTCACCCCGCCATGGCCATCGGCACGGCGCTTTTGTTGGGGATCTGGATGTCGATTTCCAGCGTCGACATGGTCTCGCCGCGGTCCATCGAGACCTGCAGATAGTCCTGGTCGATCTGCACATGCTTGGCGATGACGGCCATGATCTCCTCGCGCAGGATGGAGACGAGATCGGGCTGGCTGCGGTTGCGGCGCTCATAGGCGAGCAGCACTTGCAGCCGCTCGCGCGCCACCGGGGCGCTGGAGCGCCGCTTGAAGATGTCGAGCAGGTTCATGCCGCCCTCCTTCCCAAAAGACGATCGAGGAAGCCCTTGCGCTCGAAGGGCACGATGACGGGCAATTCCTCGCCCTCCAGCCGCCTGGCAGCGTCGATATAAGCCTTGGCGGCAGAATTGAGCGGCTCCGACAGCGTCACCGGCGAACCGAGGTTGGAGGCGCGCAGCACGTCCTGGCTTTCCGGAATGATGCCGAGCAGCGGCACGGACAGGATTTCCAGCACGTCATCGATGGACAGCATTTCGCCACGCGAGGCGCGCGCTGCATCGTAGCGGGTGACCAGCACATGCTTGGCGATCTGCTCGCCCTGCTCGGCCCGCAAGGTGCGGGCGTCGAGCAGGCCGATGATACGATCGGAATCGCGCACCGACGACACTTCCGGATTGGTGACGATGACCGCCTCGTCGGCAAAGCGCATGGCGAGCTGCGCGCCGCGCTCGATGCCGGCCGGGCTGTCGCAGAACACGTAGTCGAACACCGAGCGCAGCTTGTCGATGACTTCGCCGACGCCCTCCTCGGTCAGCGCATCCTTGTCGCGCGTCTGCGAGGCAGGCAGCAGGAACAGCGTCTCGACCCGCTTGTCGCGAATCAGCGCCTGCGAGAGTTTCGCCTGGCCCTGGATGACGTTGACGAGGTCGAACACCACCCGCCGCTCGGCGCCCATGATCAGGTCGAGGTTGCGCAGGCCGACGTCAAAGTCGACCAAGGCCACCTTCTTGCCGGTCTTGGCCACGGCCGCCCCGAGGGCCGCCGTCGAGGTCGTCTTGCCGACGCCCCCCTTGCCCGAGGTGACCACCACTACCTTGCCCATTGAAAAGCCTCCGTTGTTGTTTTCTTGGTCGGGCGACCATCGGCCGCCCCAATATCGAAACGAATGTCAGCTCAGCGTCGAAACCCGCAGCGCGTCCCCGTCGAGAAACGCCTGCACCGGCTTGCCGCGCGAAACCCCTTCCATCTCCTCGGCGGTGACGTACCAGCCGTCGACCGCCAGAAGCTCGGCCTCGTTCTTGCGGCAGAAGATACGCGCGCCCCTGTTGCCCAGCGCACCCGCCGAAGCGCGCCCGCGCAGCGTGCCGTAGACATGGATCGAGCCCGCCGCGATGATCTCCGAACCGGACGCGACCGAACCCAGCACGATGACGTCGCCATGCGGATGCACGATCGCCTGGCCGGAGCGGATCGGCGCCTTGATCATGAGCGTGCCCGAAGCTTCAACCTGCGGCTCGCTATCGCCGGCCTTGCTTGCGTCAGCCTTGCCGTCGCCGACCTTGGCCGAGCTACCCGCGTCCGCGAGTTGTTCAGGCGCCCTGCCCTCGGCCTTGTCGAAACTCTCCGCCCGCGCCTCGCGGGGCAGCAACCCATCCGTCGTCGCCTCCTTGGCACCGACCAAAACCGGCGGCAGGTTGGGCGCGAGTGCGGCGTAGCCGTCGAGCTCGATGGCGTAGACACGAATGCCGCGATGGCCAAGCACGTCGACCAGCGATTCGATCGCGGCGACATCGGGCTTCAAGGTGTTGAGATCAAGCACCACCGGCCGCCCGGCAAAATAGCCGGGCGAGTTGCCGATCCAGTGATCCAGCCCCTCGAGCCACACGTCCAAAGGCGCTTCGGGCGTCAGCGTGAAAGCGACGAAAGAACGAGCACGAAAGCGAATGGATTTGGCCTCGAGGGGGGCGGCAAAGGTCACGGCTGGCGAATCCTTACTGAGAGGTAAACGCTAGCGAGGGAATGGTTAACGAATGGTTAATTCGAGGGGGTGGAGGGCCAATTTGCGAGAAGTTGGAAGGTCAGCCAACGCCAAGGCAGTGACAGTCGATCCGTTTCCTTTCACTCAATGCGCTGCGGGTTTTTGAGGCAGCAGCGCGCCACGAAAGCTTTGCGCGCGGGACCCCATTTGCCAATGCACAGTCTTGGGGGTCAGATGCGATGACGAAGCGCGTCGACGATCATCGCCATCGCAGGCGAGAGCTGTCGCCTGCTCGGGTAGTACAGGTGATAGCCAGCAAATGGCGGACTCCAATCGTCAAGCACGAGCCTAAGGCATCCCGTGGCGATATGGTGGCTGACGAGGTTTTCCGGGACATAGGCGATCCCGAAACCGCTTATCGCAGCCTCGATCATGGGGATGGACGAATTGAAGGTGAGCTGGCCTTCCACCCGCACACGAAGGTCGCGGCCTTGCTTGGCGAATTCCCAGGCATATAATCCGCCGAACGTCGCCTGCCGCATATTGATGCAGTCATGATCGACCAGGTCCTGGGGCGCGGTCGGAACCGGATGGCGGGAAAAGTACTCCGGCGAAGCCACGGCCACGAGCCTCCAATCCGGCCCGATCCTAACCGCGATCATATCCCTGTCGATGCTCTCACCTAGCCGCACGCCCGCGTCGAAGCGCTCCTCCACAATGTTCTTCATGCCGTTGTCGCTGTAGAGTTCGACGCACACGTCAGGATAGTCGCTGAGCAAGGGCTGCAGCTTCGGCCAGACGGTCGTCTGGAGCGCATGGTCGGACAGCGTGATACGGACCGTTCCGGAGGGCTTGTCGCGAAAGGCCACCAGACTTGCAAGGTCGGCTTCGATTTCCTCGAAGCGGGGAACAAGAGACTGGAAAAGTCGCTCGCCGGCCTCGGTTGGTGCGACGCTCCGCGTCGTACGTGTCAGCAGACGGACGCCAAGACGAGCTTCAAGCTCCTTGATTGTCGAACTCAGGGTCGACTGCGAGGTTCCGAGCTTGGCCGCCGCCTTGGTGAAGCTGCGCTCCCGCGCGACCGCCACGAACCATAGCAGATCCTTCATGCCATCGCGCTGCATAGGGCACCTCCCGTCGGGCATTTATATCACGAGCAGATAAGTCCATGCGGATTACTTAGCCTAATAAAATGGGTTCCTCTGCAATATCTTCTTGGCATCGCGACAGGGATTGGCGGCTGATCCACCCGGTCGCCTTGCAAGGATGCCAATTGTGGAAACGACGTACGACACAAGGCTTGTTGAAGACCGCGCCGCATGGGGCGCGGTGTTGTCGATGGCGCTGTGTGTTTTCGTGCTCATCGCGTCTGAATTCATGCCGGTCAGCCTGCTGTCGCCGCTAGCGTCCGATCTCGGCATCACCGAGGGCCACGCGGGACAGGCGATCTCGATTTCGGGCGTTTTCGCTGTCGTGACCAGCCTGCTGGTCGCCGGTCTCACGCGCCGCATCGACCGCCGACTGGTCGTGACTGGCTTCACCCTCCTCCTCATCGTGTCCGGTTTGGCTGTGACCTTCGCGCCGAACTACGCGTTCCTCATGGTCGGCCGGGCACTGCTCGGCATCGCGATCGGCGGGTTCTGGTCGATGTCGACCGCGATCGTCATGCGCCTCGTGCCGCAAGACATGGTTCCGAAGGGTCTCGCCATGCTAAACGCGGGCAACGCCATTGCGGCCACCATCGCGGCGCCGCTGGGCAGCTTTCTTGGCGCCTATGTCGGCTGGCGCGGCGCTTTCTTCCTCGTCGTGCCGTTTGGGCTCCTGGCGCTGGCCTGGCAGTGGACCAGCCTGCCGGCGCTGCCCCCGCGCCGGAGGAAGCGTCCTGGCAATCCGCTGGCGCTGCTCGGTCGTCTTTCAGTCGCCATCGGCATGGCGTCGATCATGATGCTGTTCATGGGCCAGTTCGCGCTCTTCACCTATCTTCGGCCCTTCCTCGAGAGCGTCACCCGGCTCGACATCGCTGCCCTCTCGGCGGTCCTGCTGGCGATGGGGTTGGCGGGGGTGCTCGGCACATGGTGCGTCGGCCGGCTTTTGCGCACGCGCCTGTTCAGCATCCTCATCGCTATCCCGCTGGTCATGGCCGCGCTGGCCGCTGCACTCATCGCTTTCGGTGCACTCCCGGGTCCCACAACACTGCTGCTGGTTGCCTGGGGCTTCTTCGGCACGGCCGCGCCCGTTGGCTGGGGCACGTGGCTCAGCCGAACGCTGCCGGACGACGCAGAGGCCGGCGGCGGGTTGCAGGTAGCCGTCATCCAGCTCGCCATCACCGGCGGCGCCGCAATCGGCGGCACGCTCTTCGATACAGTCGGCTGGTGGGGAGCGTTCACTCTAGGCGCAGTGCTGCTCTGCGGATCGGCGCTCGCCGCCCTTGCCGCATCGCATATGACCCGGAAGTCTTTGCCATGACCATCGAGCGTGCGCCGCTTAGCCGCCGGACATTGCTCGGCGCCGCGCTCGCGGTGGCGGCCCTGCATCGCGCAGCCGCCAGCCAGGAAGGCCAATCTCCCGTCAGCCAGGAGCCCACCGACATGAAGATCAGGATGGCCTTCAACGGCCGCCTCATGACCGCCACCCTCTACGACAATCCCTCAGCGCGCGACTTCTTTTCCATGCTGCCGCTCGATCTCAAGATCGAGGACTACGCGCATAACGAGAAGATCGCCTATCTGCCGCGCAAGCTGACTGAGGAGGGAAGTGGCCCGTTCGCCAACGAGCAGCCCTACGACCTGTGCTATTTCATGCCCTGGGGCAATCTGGCCATGTTCCACGCCGACTATCGCCATCCCGGGCTGATCAGGATCGGCCGCTTCGATGAGGGCGAGCAGGCCCTGCACATTCGCGGCGAGTTCCCGCTTCGCATCGAACGCATTTGAGGACGCAAAGGAGATCACCATGGACATTCTTCGCGCTGGCACGAGGCCTTCCGGCAAGGGACCACCTGACTGGTTCACCGGAACGGTGCGGATCGATCCACTCTTCAATCCCTTCGATGCCGGGCGAGTCCAAGGCGCACAGGTGACCTTCGAGCCTGGCGCCCGCACCGCCTGGCACACGCATCCGCTCGGCCAGACGCTGATCGTCGTCTCCGGCCTTGGCCGCGTGCAGCGCGAGGGCGGTCCGGTCGAGGAAATCCGTGCCGGCGACGTCGTCTGGTTCGCGCCCGGCGAGAAGCACTGGCACGGCGCGTCGCCTCTGACCGCCATGACCCACATTGCCCTCCAGGAGGTCAAGGACGGCAAGGTCGTGGACTGGCTGGAACATGTCAGCGACGCCGACTACGGCGCTTGATTCTCTCCACTCGAAAGGAACCAAAATGATCGCAACCATTCTTCACAAACCGGGCGACATCCGCTGCGAGGAAATCGCCGATCCGAAAATCATGCGGCCGACGGACGCAATCATCAAGCTCTCGGCAAGCTGCATCTGCGGCTCGGACCTGTGGCCCTATCGCGGGCTGCAGCCGGTCGACGGCCCGATGCACATGGGCCACGAATATTGTGGTATCGTCGTCGAGGTCGGCGCAGAGGTGCGCACGGTCCGTCCCGGCCAGTTCGTCGTCGGGTCGTTCTGCCTTTCCGACAATACCTGCCCGCATTGCCGCTTCGGCTTCCAGTCGTCTTGTGTGCAGCGCGAATTCATGTCGGGCGCGCAGGCGCCTTACGCTCGCGTGCCGTTGGCGGATGGCACACTGGTCGCCACCGCCGAGGTGCCGCCGGCCGAACTCATCCCTGACTTGCTGGCTGTGTCCGATGTGCTCGGCACCGGCTGGTATGCGGCCGACGCGGCCGAGGTCCGAGAAGGATCGACGGTGGTGGTGGTCGGCGACGGTGCGGTCGGCCTGATGGGCGTGCTTGCGGCCAAGGAGATGGGCGCCGAGCGCATCATCGCCATGAGCCGGCACGCCAGCCGCCAAAAGCTCGCCCGCGAGTTTGGCGCCACCGACATTGTGGCCGAGCGTGGCGAGGAAGGCGTCACGCGCATCAAGGAACTCACCAAGGGCGTCGGCGCGGACTCCGTGCTGGAATGCGTCGGCACGGGAGAATCCTTCGACCAGGCGCTGGCCTGCTCTCGTCCCGGCGGCACCATCGGCTATGTCGGCGTGCCGCATGGCGTGAGCTTCGACGGCCAAAAACTATTCTTCGGCCAAAAGCGCATGATGGGCGGCCCAGCGCCAGTGCGCCGCTTCCTGCCCGACCTGATGGACCGTGTACTGCGAGGCAGGATCAAGCCCGGCAAGGTCTTCGACCTCAAGCTGCCGTTGGCAGAGGTCGCTGAAGGCTACCGCGCCATGGACGAGCGGCGTGCCATCAAGGTCATGCTTTCCGTGTGAGCGAAGATTGGGCGGACGGCCTGTCCGCCCCCCGCCAAATCAGAAAAGGAACAACGACATATGACTATGAGATCGAAGATCGCCGCCCTTGCGCTTGCGCTTTCCGTCGCCACGCCGGCGTTCTCGCAAGAGTCCCCGATCATTGGCGCATGGCGCATGAGGTCGCTCGAGGCCGGTGCCGAGGGAAACCTCAAGCCAGTGCCGTATTCCGGCCAGGTCATCTTCACCGAGGCCGGCTCCCTCTCGGTGCAGGCCCAGAACCCCGACGCCAAGGCGCCGGACACGCCTTACACAGCGAATGGCTACGAAGCCTATTACGGGCCCGTCGCCATCAACGACCAGGACAAGACCTTCGTCATCACGATCGAGTCCTCCCTAGTCCGCAACCTTGTCGGGAAGAGCATGAAACGCAAATTCGAAGTCTCGGACAACAAACTGGTCCTCACGCCGGACAATCCGGCCGAAGGCTGGCGTGTGACCTACGAACGCTACTGATCTGAACTGTTGGGTTCAAGGTGTTGCCGATGGCCAAAGTGGCGGGGACTTCAGACCGAAATGGAGCGATGGCGGAACTGGTGCCAATCATGGCGGCTGTCTTCGCCGGCTTCCTTCTGATCGGCTTGGCGCTACCCGTCCTGCCGCTGCATCTTCATCAGCAACTCGGCTTCGGCCCCTTCGCGGTCGGACTGGTGACGGGCAGCCAGTTCGTCGCCTCGATGTTGTCGCGCATTGGGGCCGGAAACTATGCCGATGGGCGCGGCGGCAAGCGGGCCGTCGTCGTCGGCCTCATTGCCGCTGCCCTGGCGGGATTATTTTACCTCGGCTCACTGGCATTGCTCGACCGGCCGGTAGCGTCCGCATCGGCGCTCTTCGCCGGCCGGGCGGTATTGGGCGCGTCGGAGAGCTTCATCATCACCGGCGGCGTCGCCTGGGGCCTCTCCCTTGCGGGCGGACAGAACTCCGGAAAAGTCATAGCCTGGGTGGGCACGGCGATGTTTGCGGCGCTCGCGCTTGGAGCGCCGGTCGGATCTGCGCTTTATGCGGCGAGCGGTTTCACCGCGATCGCACTCGCGACCATCGTCCTGCCGCTTGCGACGCTGCTTGCCATCCTGCCGATGCGTGGCACCAGCACCGCCGCGAGCAGCGTGCCGCAGTCATGGACGAGCGTGGCTCAAGCGGTCTGGCTTCCCGGAGTGGGAGCAGCTTTCAGCAGCCTCGGCTATGGCGCAATCCTGGCCTTTGCCGCGTTGCTCTTTGCCGAACGGGGATGGCAGCCGATCTGGCTTCCCTTCACGGCCTATGCCGCGGCGCTGATCGTGGCAAGGCTATGCTTCGGCCACCTGCCCGACAGGCTTGGGGGCGCACGCGTCGCTGTGATCTTCGTCGCCGTCGAGGCCGCAGGGCTGATGCTGATCTGGCTTGCGACCGGGCCTGTTGTCGCCGCAATTGGGGCGGGTCTCACTGGCCTTGGCTACTCGCTGGTCTATCCCGGTCTCGGTGCCGAGGCAGTAAGCCATCTTCCGTCGCGCAGCCGCGGCCTGGCCATGGGACTCTACACCGTCTTCCTCGACGTGGCGCTCGGCTTCGGCAGTCCAGCGCTCGGCTTGGTCGCCGCGTCGGCCGGGCTGCAATTCGTCTTCTTCGCCGTCGCGATGGCGACGCTTCCGGCGTTGGGCATCGCTCTGCTGCTGGGTCGCCGTAACGCCCTACGCTAGTGCCGGGTATTCTATGCTCGCGATGTTGCGCAACTACGATCACCTCGCGCTGGCAACGTTGAAAATTGGCGCAGCGCCAGCCAACACGCAAAAAACCCGCCTGTGCGGCGGGTCACTGGCGCAAATCAGCACCATAGATAGAAATGTAGCATAACTGCCCTCACGGGTCAAGAATAAATTCCTATCGCCACTGACGCAAGCTGCCCGCCGGACGCATGCATTCCCAGGCCAGCGGCGCAATCGCAGTCAAGGCCGACATTCGAACGAAAGTAGATCCAGCTTGACGGAACATTAGTCATAGCTAATTGTTTATGTGTGCGGCAGGTGGTGCCCTCCACCGCCTGCCGAAGATCGGCCGTCCGATCGGCCCGCGTCCTCCGCCAGAGGCGCGGGCTTTCGCTTTCGCGGTCCAGCGCAAGTGATGACCGACCAGCCCGTCGCAACCTGAGCGTTTCGAGAAGCCGCGTTGGCGGGCCGTGCTCACGACCAGTCCAAGGCTCTGGCCATGGCGAAAAAGATTGGCGACAGAGCCGAAGATGATGAGGCGTCGCCGTTTTCGCCCTTCTTGAGTGAATGGAGCCGGTATTTCCGTCCTTCAGCTTTCGATCATTTGGCCAGTCCCTCATCGGGGTTTCGCCGCCTTTTGGCCTTGAGGCTGCGGGCGGCTTGCTCCACCGCGGCGCGGTCGTTGCCCAAGCGGTCGAGCAGTTCCTGTGCCTCGTCGCCCGATATGCCGGTGCGCACCGCCAGCGCCTCGACCTCCAGCACGTCGGTGCTGGCGACCTCGCCAGTCTCAGGCAGCGCATCGTCCGCCGTCAGCGGCAGGGCCGCCTCGCGGTCGATCTCCGCCTCGGCCTGGTGCCAGTGCCGTTCGGGGTCGCCCTGCATGCGGCCTTCCCGTTCCCAGATCTGGTAGGCGCGCTCACGAATTCTGTCGTCCCGGTCGTCGCTCATGGTCAGTCCTCCTTAGGTCAGGGTTGAACGTCGCGCCAATGCGAACGCTCCGGAAAATCCGCGCGATCGGATCGCCTGCCTGCGGCGCGCGGGCTCTATTGGCATTGCCGTCTCGGCCCGCCGGAGTATGGCTGATAGGAGTTGTCTTCCGGGCGATAGGAGCGGTAGCGGCTGAAGCAGTAATCGACATGGTCGGCCGAAAGTGCTTCGCCGCCATCGTCGGCAGCGTAGACCCCCAGGCCGGCGCCGTTTTCGTCGCCATCGGCGGCAGTGGGCTGGACGAGCTGGCCGGCGGCTTCGAGATAGGGCGAGATGCAGGGGCGCAGCTGCCCGCTGTAGGAGAGATAGTTGTTGTCGTCCGGGTGGTAGGAGCGATAGCGGCTGGCGCACCAGGCGAGATGCGGAGGCGGCAATCCGGTCGTCTTGGGCGCGATGGCGCCGGTGACGGTGGGGTCGGGCGGTGTTTCCTGCGGTTTGGCGGGGATGTCGGGCGGCGCGGACTGTTTGGCCGGCAGGCGTTCGAGGCCCTGCCCGGCTTTGTTCACCGGCCGCGCCTTCTTGGTCCACAGCTCCGCCACGCTGACAGTAGCCGTTGCCTGGCGTGGCGGCTTCGCGGCAAGCAGCCAGGCGGCGAAGCCCAGTCCGCTGCCGAAGACCGCAAGGGTCAGCACGAAGCCGCAGACCAGTCCCAAAACCGCTTTCACGACACGCTCCTTAAGTCCCTGCTCATAGAATGCGGGGCCTCAAGGCTGGTTCCAGAAAAAGGCCGGCGCCGAAGCTACCAATCTCCCCACAAGTGGGGGTTGAGAAGTGCTCCGCGTAGCGGACGGAAAGCCAATTGCTTGGCTTTCCGAACGACGAACGGCCGGCAGGCCAGAGGGGGGCGCCGTAGGGCGCGACGGGCGGAGGCTTCCCTCCCCCGCAAGCCCCGACAAAGAGGGCCAAAACCCCCGCCCAGACACAGTTCAGAAACAATATTCAACAGTTCGGAAAAACTGGCGAAAAGATCGGATGGCATAAGCATCCCACAACAACTGGAAAAATGGCCGTGCCGGGCGATGCCCGGCCTGGACGGGAAAGTATGGAAATGGATCACGGTGTCGACATCGCCGAACTGGACGCGGAACGATCGGGGCTGGAAAGCGGCCCGGCAGATGTCGATGCGCTGGTAAAAACGGCCCCCGCAACGGCCAGGCGCGGGCAAATCCTGACAGGCGCCGACTTTGCCCGGCACGGCCTCCCCGGCGAGCGGCTCGACACCGTCTTCGAACAGCTCGCCGAAATGTTTGCAGCGCTGCCGGCGGTGATCTCCGACGGGCGTGTCTGGACCTATCGTGAACTGGACAGCCGGGCCAACCAGTTCGCCCGCCTGCTGGTCAAGCGCGGCGTGCGACCGGGCCACCGCGTCGGGCTTATCCTCGACCGCTCGGCGGAAACCTATGTCGCGCTGCTCGCCGTGATGAAGGCGGGTGCGGCCTTCGTGCCGCTGGCCACCGCTTTTCCCGAGGAGCGGATGGCGCTCATCATCGAAGACGCCGGCGTCAGCCTGATCGTCACCATCGCCGCCTATGCGTCGCGCGCCGGTCAGCTGCCGGTCCCGCATCTGCTGATCGACAGCGCCGCCGCCGAAATCTCCAAAGAGTCCGGCGCGCCGCTGAAGCCGAATGCGAAGGCCGCTTCATCAGACGACACCTGCTACATCCTCTACACCTCGGGCACCACAGGCAAGCCCAAGGGCGTCGTCATCAAGCACCAGAGTTTCGTCAACTTCATCCGCGTCGCCGCGGCCTCCTACGGCTACCGGCCGGGCGATCGCGTCTACCAGGGCATGACCATCGCCTTCGACTTTTCCTCCGAGGAGATCTGGGTGCCGTTCGTCGCCGGCGCGACGGTGGTGCCGGCACCGGGCCAGATGCCGCTGGTGGGCGAGGAACTGGCCGATTTCCTGCGCCTCCATGACATCACCTGCATCGCCTGCAGCCCGACGCTGCTGTCGTCGATGACGTCGGATGTGCCCAGCCTGCGCACGCTGCTGGTCGGCGGCGAGGCCTGCCCGCACAATCTGGTGGTGCGCTGGTCGAAGCCGGGGCGGCAGATCCTCAACACCTATGGCCCGACCGAGGCGACCGTCACCGCCACCATGGGCGCGCTGACGCCGAACAGCCCCGTCACCATCGGCGCGCCGCTGCCGACCTACTCGATCGTCATTCTCGACGCTTCGCTGCCGCAGCTTGCCGAGCCGGGCGAACTGGGCGAGATCGGCATTGCCGGCATCGGGCTCGCGGTCGGCTATCTCAACAGGCCCGACCTGACCGAACAGAAATTCATCGCCGATTTCGTCGGCCTGCCGAACAACCCGTCGAAGCGCATCTACCGGACCGGCGACCTTGGCCGCATCAACGACCAGGGCGAGATCGAATATAACGGCCGCATCGACACCCAGGTGAAGATCCGCGGCTACCGCATCGAGCTCGGCGAGATCGAGGCGGTGCTGCTCGACCAGCCCGAAATCGCCCAGGCCGCCGTCACCACCTGGGAGATCGAGCCCGGCCGCGTCGAACTCGTCGCCTATTTCGCAGCGAAGGCCGGCCAGAAGGCGATCTCGCGCGCCGACCTCGCCAGGACGATGAAGCGGCGGCTGCCCGACTACATGGTGCCCTCCTATCTGGAGGAACTGCCGGCCATCCCGATGACGGTTTCCAACAAGGTGGATTTGCGCCAGCTGCCGAAGCCGACAAGTGTGCGGCTTTCGGGCGATCGCGCCATGGTCGCGCCCGGCAATGACGACGAGCGTTTCCTGGCCGACGCGCTGGCCGCCGTATTGAAATTCGAAGACGTGTCCGTCGAGGACAATTTCTTCGACGATCTCGGCGCCAACTCGCTGCTGATGGCGCATTTCTGCGCGCGTCTGCGCACCAGGAAGGAATGGGCGACGGCGTCGATGCGCGACATCTATCTCCACCCGACCGTGGCGCGGCTCGCGCTGCATCTGGGCGTGGCGGACGAGATGACGACGGCCACCAACGAGCCCGTCCTCACCCGCCGGGCCTCGAACTTCGCCTACTGGACCTGCGGCGCCGCACAGCTGCTGTTCTACGCGCTCTACAGCTATGGCGCCCTGTGGGCGGTCAATGACGGCCTCAACTGGATGTATGACGCGCTCGACGATCCGCTGCAGCTGTACATCAGGTGCGTGGCGCTTTCGGCCGCCGTGTTCTTCGGCATGTCGGGCTTTGCCGTCATCGCCAAATGGGTGCTGGTCGGCCGCTGGAAGGCCGAGGCGTTTCCCATCTGGGGCGTGCGTTACTTCCGCTTCTGGGTGGTCAAGACGTTGATCCGCACCGCGCCCGTCGTGCTGTTCCGCGGCAGCCCGCTCTACAGCATCTATCTGCAGCTTCTCGGCACCAAGCTCGGCAAGAACGCCGTCATCGAATCGAAATCCGTGCCCGTCTGCACGGATCTCATCTCGATCGGCGCCAACACCATCCTGCGCAAGGAATCGATGATCCTCGGCTTCCGGGCGCAGTCCGGCTATATCCACACCGGGCCGCTGACCATCGGTCGCGATGCCTTCGTCGGCGTCGGCTCGACGCTCGACATCGACACCAGGATCGGCGATGGCGCCCAGCTCGGCCATTCGTCCTCGCTGCACCGCGGGCAAAGCATCCCGGACGGCGAACGCTGGCATGGCTCGCCGGCCGTGCCGACCACGGCCGACTATTGCAAGGTGCGCAATGTCGATCCGTCCAACATCCGGCGCTTTCTGTTCGAAGCGGTTCAGCTGATCGGGCTGTTTGCCATCGTCACTCCCTTGCCGCTCCTATTCCACAGCTATTGGGAAAACGTCGGCGACGACTACCAGGAGACCATCGGCGTCGTCGCGATCGGCACCACGGTCACGCTGTTCGGCTACATGGCCGCATCCTTCCTGGCGGCGACGCTGGTGCCGCGCCTGGTCAGCCTGCTGTTGAAGCCCGGCCGCACCTACACGCTGTACGGCTTCCGCTACTGGCTGCAGACTGTCGCTGAATTTTCCAGCAACTCCCGCGTGCTCGGCCTGCTGGCCGGCGACAGCTCGGCCATCGTGCACTACATGCGAGCCATCGGCTGGAACCTCAACAAGGTGGTGCAGACCGGCTCCAATTTCGGCTCCAACCAGCAGCACGAAAACCCGCTTCTGTGCGAGATCGGCACCGAGACCATGGTGTCGGACGGCCTGTTCATGATCAACATGCACAAATCCGCCGCCGCCTTCCGGCTCGAGCCGACGAGGATCGGCGAGCGCAACTATCTCGGCAACAACATCTATTATCCGCCGGACGGGCGCACCGGCGACAACGTCCTGCTCGGCACCAAGGTGATGATCCCCATCGACGGGCCGCTGCGCGAGAATGTCGGGCTTCTGGGTTCGCCGGCATTTGAAATCCCGCGCATGGTGAACCGCGACAAGGAACTCATCGCCGGCATCGACGAGGACGACCGGCGCCGGCGCATCCCGCACAAGAACCGCCACAATCTGGTGACGATCCTGCTGTTCGTGGCAACGCAATGGATCATGTTGTTCGCCACGCTAGCGATCTGGGACCGGGCGCTGAACTACTATACCGAATGGGCTGAAGTCGCACTGTTCGTCGCCGTGCTCCTGACCTCGGCGATCACCATTCCGTTCTACATCTTCGTGGAACGGGCGAGCCTTGGTTTCGGCCGGCTGAAGCCGCAGATGACGACGATCTACGACGTCACGTTCTGGCGCCACGAACGCCACTGGAAGCTGGCGGATTCGCCGATCGTGCGCCTGTTCGCCGGCACGCCGTTCCGCCCGATGATCCTGCGCATGCTGGGCGTCAAGATCGGCAGCCGTGTCTATGACGGCGGCAGCAATCTGACCGAACGCTCGCTGGTGGAGATCGGCGACGACGCCACCCTCAACGAGGGCTGCGTCATCCAGGCCCATTCGCTGGAAGAAGGCGCCTTCAAGTCCGACTTCATCCGCATCGGCAAGGGCTGCACGCTCGGACCCTCCGCCTTTGTCCATTACGGCGTCGTGATGGGTGAAGGCTCGGTGGTCGATGTCGACTCCTTCGTCATGAAGGGCGAAGAGCTGGAGCCCAACTCCATATGGCGGGGCAACCCGGCCAAGCTGCACCGCTTCGTCGAGCCGATCACCGACGATGGCTCCAAGGTATCGGCCCCGGCATTGGCTTTAAGAAGGGCATCGGCTTGAAGAAGGGCATCGGCTTGAACACCGGAGATATCCGTCTCGTTGCCGTGACCGAGGCCAACCGTGCCCTGGTCACGGCCCTGGAACTGGCTCCGGAGCAGAGGGATTTCGTCGCCGGCAATGCGGAGTCGCTGGAAGAAGCCGAAACCGACAAAGACGCGCGGCCACGCGTCGTCATGGCCGGGACCCGTGTCGTCGGTTTCCTCATGTACGAGGCGCCCAAGGATGACGACGAGGCACGCATCTATCGCTTCATGATCGACCGCGCCGCTCAGGGCAAAGGCTACGGCAAGGCCGCACTGCTCGAAGTGCTGGTCGAAATACAGGGGCTCGGCCACATCAGCCACGTCTCGATCTGCTACGAACCGGAGAACGATGCGGCGCGAAATCTCTATCGCAGCGCCGGTTTCGTCGAAGAAGGGCTCGACGAGGACGGAGAAATGATCGCCGATCTCGCTTTGCCGGCCCGGACGCACGCGCCGTGATGCGGCTGCCCGAGGAAATCGCCTTGGCCGAAGCGATCGCCGCCATCGCACCATCGGGAGTCCGGATCGGATGCCGGATGATCCGCGACGGCGACGACGCCCATCTGCTGCCTGGGGAAGCGCATTCCATCCCCGCGCGTCAGCCTGGCATGCGGCGCGCCAGCGGCGCGGCCCGGTGGATCGCGCACGGATTGCTGGCGGAGCTTGGCGTTGGCGACGTCGCCATCTTGCGCTCGCCAACCGGCGCGCCGGTCTGGCCTGACGGAATAACCGGTTCGCTCGCGCACGACGACGACATGGCCGTGGCGGCGATTGCACCGATTGGCGATATCGCCTCGCTCGGCATCGACGTCGAGCCCGCGCAGCCTCTCCCGGATGACATTTTGGCGCTCGTGACAACACCCGCGGACCGCACGGACGCAGCCGACCGGCATCTTGCCGGCCGCATCCTCTTTGCCGCCAAGGAAGCCGTTTACAAGGCCGTCTATCCGCTCGATCGCGAGGTGCTGGGCTATGAGAACATCGCCATCGACCTGAACGCAGGCCGCGCAACGACGAAGACGCGCCGCAAGGCCAGCCTCGCCTATTGCGTTGCCCCGCGCGTGGTGGTGCTGGCATTTGTCGAGAAAAACGCGCGGTAGCGCGCAGCCCTATTCGCCAACGATCTCCCTATATCCCCTCACCTCGCCATCGAGCCCGCGCAGCCGCCAGTTCTCGCCGTCCCGTCCCTCGACATGGCAAGGCCCGATCGGCACCTTGCCGCCGCCCTCCGGCAGGTCGAGCACATAGACGGGGTTGCAGATGCCCGACAGCCGCGCCCGCAGCGCTTCAGTCAGCGCCTGTCCCTGTGCAATCGTCGTGCGCCGGTGCGCCATGCCGCGCGCGAGGTCGCCATGGTGCAGGTAGTAGGGTTTGACGCCGAGGCGGTACATCAGCTCGCGGCAGAGTTCTTCCAGCGCCTCGATGCTGTCGTTGACGCCCTTGAGCAGAACGCTCTGGTTCAGCAGCACGAAGCCGGCTTGCCGAAGCGTGCGGCAGGCGGCCTCGGTTGCGTCGGTGATCTCGCGCGCGTGGTTGAAATGGGTGACGACAGTGACCATCAGCCGGCCCTGCAGCGCCGCGACGAGCCCTGATGTAATGCGCGACGGCAGCACCACCGGCACGCGCGTATGGATGCGCAGCAGCCGCACATGGGGGATCGCTTCGATGCGCGCGAAGATTTCGGCCAGTGCCTTGTCGGGCAGCGACAGCGGATCGCCGCCGGTCAGGATCACCTCACGGATTTCGGGGTGATCCGCGATATAGGCCAGCGCCGGTTCCAGCGCCTCGCGCGTGTAGCCGCGGCCGATCGCGGTCAGCGATTCCTTGCGGAAGCAGAACCGGCAATAGACGGCGCATTGATAGGTCGGGAACAGCAGCACCCGGTCGGCATGGCGATGCGTCAATCGCGGCACCGGGCTGAATTCATGGTCGGCGATCGGATCGTCGAGTTCGCCTTCCACCTCCTCCAGTTCCTGCGGAGAGGGGATGACCTGCGCCCGGATCGGATCGGCCGGGTCGTTCCAGTCGATCAGGTCCAGATAGGCTTTGGGCGCACGCACCTTGTGGTTCACCGCCGCCGCTTGCGCCGCCGCGCGCTCAGCTGGCGACAACGGCAGGGACGCCAGATCGCGCACGTGGCGCACGCCGGCGCGAATTTCGGCCTGCCAGGCGGTGTCGGGGTGGAATTTGGTGTCTGTGGTCATCGGAGTTTCTCGGGCGGGTATATTTGGGCCGGACCTATCCGCTGGATGACTGATTAGGTCAACCACGCAGATTGTCAGCGCTGTGATCCTTCACACCCCCCTCTGTCCTGCCGGACATCTCCCCCGCAAGGGGGGAGATTGGATGTCGTTGAGGCGCCGATCTCCCCCTTGCGGGGGAGATGCCCGGCAGGGCAGAGGGGGGTGTTCAAGCACCAACCTTCCCACCCACCAACTTTCGCCGCATCGACCACAACCACAATTTCGGGCAAGCTCGCACCCGACAGCGCCGCATGGGGAGATGCGGCGCCGCCAGGGAGGACTGCCATGACCAATACACCGGCGCTGCCGCGCTATACCGATGCCATTGCACGCTTTCGCATCGACGATGAGATCGCAAGACTTCACGGCGATCCCGCGACGGGCATCAACGCCTGCATCGAATGCTGCGATCGCCATACCGGCCAGAACCGGCTGGCGCTGCGCGCCATCTCCGCCGGTGGCGAGCTGCGGGAGTTCAGCTTCGACGATCTCAAGGAGATGTCGGCGCGCGTCGGCAACATGCTGAAAGCGGCTGGCGTCGGCTCCGGCGACATCGTCGCCGGCATGCTGCCGCGCATTCCCGAACTGGTGGCGCTCATCCTCGGCACCTGGCGCATCGGCGCGGTCTACCAGCCGCTGTTCACCGCCTTTGGCCCCAAGGCCATCGACCACCGGCTCAGGACCAGCGGCGCGAAGCTCGTCGTCACCAACATTGCCAATCGCGGCAAACTCGACCAGGTGGAGGATTGCCCTCGGGTTGCAACCATCCTTGCCCCAGGCGAAGCCCTGCCGGCCGGCGATATCGATTTCCGCGCCGACTTCGCCGCCGCCTCGCCTGACTGCCAGCCGGTGATGCGCAAGGGCGACGATTTGTTCATGATGATGTCGACCTCGGGCACGACAGGTTTCCCCAAGGGCGTTCCGGTGCCGCTCAGCGCGCTGCTGGCCTTCGGCGCCTATATGCGCGATGCCATCGGGCTGCGGCCCGCCGACGTCTTCTGGAACATCGCCGATCCCGGCTGGGCCTACGGCCTCTATTACGCCATAACAGGCCCGCTGCTGCTTGGCATCGCCACGACCTTCAACGAGGGCGCCTTCACCGCCAGGAGCACCTACGACATCATCGAGCGCCTCGGCGTCACCAGCCTTGCCGGCTCGCCCACCGCCTTCCGCCTGCTGCTGGCCGAAGGACCCGAGGCCGCCGCCCGCGTCAAGGGCCGCCTGCGTGTGGTGAGCAGCGCCGGCGAGCCGCTCAACCCGGAGGTGATCCGCTGGTTCGACGCTCATCTCGCCGCCGCCATCCACGACCATTACGGCCAGACCGAGAACGGCATGATGGTCAACAACCATCACGGCCTGTCGCACCCCGTACGCCACGGCTCGGCCGGCTTTGCCATGCCGGGCTACCGCGTCGTCGTGCTCGACGAGGCCGGCAACGAGCTTAGCCCCAACCAGCCCGGCATTCTCGCCGTCGACATCGCCAACTCGCCGCTGCGCTGGTTCGGCGGCTATCATCAGGCCGAAACCCCTGCCATTGCGGGTGGCTATTACCGCACCGGCGACACGGTCGAGTTCGAGCCCGACGGTTCGATCTCCTTCATCGGCCGCGCCGACGACGTCATCACCTCGGCCGGCTACCGCATCGGCCCGTTCGACGTCGAAAGCGCGCTGCTCGAGCATCCGGCGGTCAACGAGGCAGCGGTCGTCGGCGTGCCCGATCCGCAGCGCACCGAAATCGTCAAGGCCTTCGTCGTTCTGGCGCCCGCCTTTCGAGGCAGCGAGGCGCTGGCCGAGGAACTGGCGCAGCATGTCCGCAAGCGCCTCTCGGCCCACGCCTATCCGCGCGAGGTCGAGTTCGTCAGCGAGTTGCCGAAGACGCCGAGCGGCAAGATTCAAAGGTTTCTGTTGCGGAAGGCGGAGGTGGAGAAACGGAAGGGGTGACGGGGCGAAGGATGCGGCTTCATTCCAGCTTGGGTTCCTCGCCCCGCAAAGCGGAGAGGTGGCTCGGCGAAGCCGAGACGGAGGACTTCAGTGGTGACGTGGGCAAACGCCTACTCCCTGGCGCAATAGGGGTCCGGCACGACAAACACTTCGTCGGCCCGGCCATAGCCGCCATCGGCGACCTCCTCCACCAGCACCATCGTGTAAGGGCGAACGCCCTCGCCGAAAAAGTCGACGAACATGGCGGTCGTGCGATGGATGAGGTCTTCCTTCTGCGCCTTGGAAAGCGCGGCCTGCGGTATCTTGATGTTGGCGAATGGCATGGTGGCTTCCTTGCTGTGTGAGGTGGGTTTCAGGCTTTGGGATGGAGCACTTCGGCGAAGCTGCTGGAAGCGCCGGTGATCAAGATTGTCTATCCTCAGACCACCCCGCCATTGGCGCGGATGATTTGTCCGTTGACCCAGCCGCTGTCCGGTCCGGCCAGGAACGAGACCAGCCCGGCAATGTCGTCGGGCTGGCCGAGCCGGCCGAGCGGGATCATCTTGCCGATGGCCTCGATCTGGGCCTCGCTCTTGCCGTCCGTGAACAGCGCCGTCTCGATCGGTCCGGGCGCCACCGCGTTGACGGTGATGCGGCGCGCGCCAAGCTCCTTGGCCAGGATGTGGGTCATTGCCTCGACGCCTGCCTTGGTGGCGGCGTAGACGCCGTAGCCCGGCTGGTAGAGACCGACGACGCTGCTGGAAAAATTGACGATGCGGCCGCCGTCGCGAAGCCGGCGCGCGCCTTCCCGCATGCCACGGAACACGCCGCCGAGATTGATCGCGACCTGCGTGTCGAACGAGGCGTCATCGGTCTGCGCGACCGGCGACGTCTTCATGACGCCGGCATTGTTGACGAGGATGTCGATGCCGCCGAACGCCTTCTCGCCGGCGTCGAACAGCGCCGCTATGCCGGCCGGATCGGCGATATCGGCCTGTACGGCGATCGCCTTGCCGCCGCCGGCTTCGATGGCGCGCACAAGCTCCTCGGCCTCCGCGCGTCCCCGTGCATAGTTGACGACGACGGCAACGCCGTCGCGGGCGAGCCGCTGCGCGATCGCGGCTCCGATGCCCTTGGAGGCGCCGGTCACGATCGCCGTTCTGGTTTGATCATTTGTCATGGAAGTGTCTCCGCTTGATCACACGGATATAGGCCGGCCCGCTTTCCGGATAATCAGCCACCTATTGACATCACTATTCGGAAACTGCGAACAAAGGCCATGGATCGACTGGACACGATGCGGCTCTTCGTTCGCGTTCTGGAGCGGCGCAGCTTCACCGCTGCCGCAGCCGATCTCGGCCTGCCGCGTTCAACGGCGACGGAAGCCATCCGGCGACTGGAAGAGCATCTCGGCGCGCGGCTTCTGGAACGAACGACGCGGCAGGTGAACGCCACCCAGGACGGCGAAGCCTACTATCGGCGCTGCCTGTCGATCCTGGCCGAAATCGAGGATGCGGAGGCCGCCTTTCGCAATGCCGAGCCTTTCGGCCTGCTGCGCATCGATGCCAGCACGCTGCTCACCCGCACATTCCTGTTGCCGCGCCTGCCGGAGTTCCTCGACCGCTATGCCAGAATCGACCTGCAGATCGGCCAAAGCGACCGGCTGGTCGATCTCGTGCGTGAAGGCGTCGACTGTGTCATCCGCGTCGGCGAGCTACCCGACAGCGGCATGATCATGCGGCGGCTGGCTGTCATCCGCGAGATCACCTGCGCCAGCCGTGGCTATCTCGAACGCCACGGCACGCCCGCCTCCCCCGATGCGCTCGACGGTCACCAGGCGGTGGGCTTTGTTTCGTCGCGCACTGGCGAGACCCTTCCGTTCGAATTCACCGTCGCCGGCAATATCCGTGAGGTGCGGCTGCCCGGCCGCGTCGCCGCCAACAATTCCGACACCGCCGCCGATCTGGCGCGGCTTGGCCTCGGCCTCATCCAGGCGCCGCGCTATCGCTTCGAAAAGGATCTGGCGGATGGGACACTCGTCGAGGTGCTGGCCGACTATCCGCCCTCGCCAACGCCGCTGTCGGCGCTCTACCCGCAGAACCGTCAGCTCTCGCCACGCCTGCGCGTCTTCCTCGACTGGGCCTCGCGCATCTTCGCCGAGGCCGATCTCTAGGGCGCAAAAACGCCCGCTCCCGGTCAATTCGGTTTTGCAAACCCGGCCAGGGACGCATAGCCGCGTACCACGCTCTTGCGTTCTTCGCGCGAAGCGACGGCGTCGATGTCATCAAAGCCATGCGGCGCCCGGGCCTCGACCAAGTCTATGACCGCTTCCGGCCCGCCTTGCCGATTGGCCAGCACGATGGCCGATGTGGCCGGCCGCCGCTCCCCATCATATCGCGCGAGCGCGGCTTCGACGGTTGGTCCCGCGGCCAGATGCATCGCGAGGCAACCGGCGTCGAGTATTGCCTGGCTGGCTCCGTTCGACCCGACCGGATACATGGGATGCGCCGCATCGCCGAGCAGCGTCACCCGCCCGAACGACCATCGCGGCAGCGGGTCGCGGTCGCAGTTCGGATATTCGTAGAAGCCATCCGTTGCCTGGATGATCGAGGCAGGGTCGACAAAATCAAGCTGAAACCGGTCGCGCACGAAGGGCAGCACATCGTCGATCACGCCCGGGCGGCTCCAGTCGCCGGGACGCAGCGGTGATGTGCCGCTATCACCGGTATTGGCCATCACCGCCCAGTTCGTCAGCCTGGTCTCCGGCTCTTCGCGATCCGGTTCGATCGGATAATACACGAACTTGGCGAAATTGCCGCCGGCAACCGCCATGGTGCGCCCGTCGCGCCAGACCGGCCATGGCGTGGCGCCGCGCCACAGCATCGTGCCGTTCCAGATCGGCGGCCCTTCTTCGGGATAGAGCACGGCCCTGACGGCGGAATGGATCCCGTCAGCGCCTATGAGCAGGTCGCCATGCGCCTCGCCTCGCGAACCGTCATGCCGGCGGAAATGCGCCACGACCCCGCCTTCGCTCTGCTCGAAGGCATCGACAAGGCTTGCCGTATTGATGATGTCGCCGCCAAGCCTGCTCACCACGGCCCTGTGGATCAGCCCCAGCAGTCTGCCGCGATGAATGCTGATTTGCGGAACCTCATAGCCGGCATCGATGCCGCGCAATTCCTGCCATACGATCTGGCCGAAGCGGTTGGTGTAGACAAGCTCGCGTGTCCTCACCCCCTCCGCGTCGAGCGCCGGCATCAGCCCAAGCCCGGCCAACTCCTTGACAGCGTGCGGGAGCATGTTGATGCCGACGCCAAGTTCGCGGATGTCGTCGGCCCGCTCGAACAGTTCGACCTCGATGCCTGCCCCATGCAGGAACAGAGCAGTGGTGAGGCCGCCGATGCCGGCCCCGGCGATCAATGCTTTCATCAGTCACTCCCTTGCTGTGAAAGATCGGTGCTCGCAGGACGGCCACACACCCGCCGTCGCTTCAGCACGGCATCGTCACCGCGATGCGCCCGACCCGGGATATTCGAGTTGCATGGCGACGAAGTCGGCCGTGCGGGCACCGTGGCTGGCGCTAGCAAGCGCCCTGTGGGCCAGTTGGCGTAGCAATCCGTGCTCCGCCACGACAAGGCCGGCGGCACCGGCACTGCTCCACAAGGCAAGTCGCCAGCTCATGGGGTCCGATCTCCAGATGGCTTGACGACGAGGGTATCGGCGTTACGTTTCGTCCGACATGACATAAATCGGGCGAATACTGCCATGCGCAGGCAAGTTGCCGTCGTCGTTCACCCCGGTTTCCAGCTTCTGGATGCGGCTGGGCCGACTACAGTCTTCGAGATTGCGGAGCGCTGCCGCCCGGACAGCTATGAGCTGGTTTTGCTGGCGCCCGGCGGCGGCGACGTTGAAAGCTCTTCGGGTCTGAAGCTCCTCACCAGGCCTCTGCGCGACGGCCCTTTCGACACCGTTATCGTATCGGGCGGCGAAATCATCCGCTCCATGGAGGCGATGGACGAGATCGTCGCCTGGTTGAGGCGCGTCTCGGCGCGGCGCATCAGCAGCGTCTGCACGGGCGCGTACCTGCTGGCAAAGGCGGGATTGCTCGACGGCCGCCGCGCGACCACGCACTGGGCCAGCAGCGACGACTTCCACCGCCGCTACCCGAAGGTCAGGCTGGATGCCGAGCGTATTTTCATCAGGGATGGCGACATCTGGACGTCGGCCGGCATCTCGGCCGGAATAGACCTGGCGCTCGCCCTCGTCGAAGATGACCTTGGCGCTGAGGTGGCGCGCCGCACCGCGCAGCAGATCGTCGTGCACCAGCGCCGGCCGGGCGGCCAGTCGCAATTCTCGGCCTTCGTCGAGCTGGGCGGGCGAACCGGGCGCTTTGCCGCGCTGATCGAATGGGTGCGGGCAAACCTGGCCGAACCGCTGACCGTCGAATGCCTGGCCGATCACGCGGCCATGAGTCCCCGCAACTTCGCCCGCGCCTTCACCGCCGAGACCGGCGTCACGCCGGCAAAAGCCGTAGAGCGCATGCGCCTTGAGACGGCCCGAACGGCGATCGAGACCAGCCATCTCCCGCTTGAGCGCATCGCCGAAACCGCCGGTTTTGGCGATCCCGGCCGCATGCGGCGCGCCTTCCTGCGTACCCTTGGCCAGCCGCCGCAGGCGTTTCGGGCGGCTGCCGAACACAGGGGCTTCAGCCGGGGCGGCCAGGCAGCGGCTCTGCCCGGCCTAAAGGCCGTTCCGGTCCAAAGGCGGACAAAAGCGAATGAGCGCACTTGATCCACAACCGAAGTTTCACGAAACTCGTCTCAAAGCCGGTTGCTGCCATTCAGTGCGCCACTTTCGGTCTGTTGGACTGGATATTGCGGCGCCTGGCCCAATCGCCGCAGATGAGGAACCGGATGGCCATTATGAGGAGACTGTTTATAACGGTCGCTGAAATCGCGATGACCAAGGGGAGACGATGCGCTACATACGTCCGCTTTCAATAGAAGATGCCGTTGGCCAGTTGGCCGGGTCGGCTGGTACGGCCGCCATCCTTGCGGGAGGCAGCGACCTCCTGGTCAGAATGAAGGGCGGCTTTGCCGAACCAGAGTTGATCGTCGACATCAAGGCGATCGACGGCTTGAGCGAAATCCGGGAAACGGCTGAAGGCTTCAGCATCGGCGCCGCGGTTCCCTGCGCCGTCCTGGGAGAGAACACCGCCCTCAAAAAGGCATGGCCCGGTGTCGTCGAGGCGGCCAAGCTGATCGGCTCGAAGCAGGTGCAGGGACGCTGCACCATCGTGGGCAATCTCTGCAACGCCTCGCCGGCTGCCGACAGCGTGCCGGCGCTGGTTGCCGCCGGCGCCAAGGCAGTGGTCGTCGGGCCGGCGGGCAGGCGCACTGTCCCCGTGCAGAGCGTGCCGACCGCGCCGGGCAAGACGTCGCTCGCCAAAGGCGAGATCATCGAGGCGATCCTGCTCGACAGCCAAGCGCCGCGCTCGGGCGATGCCTATCTGCGTTTCATTCCACGCACCGAAATGGACATCGCGGTGGTCAGCGCCGGCGTGAACCTGACGCTCGATGAGCACGGTGTGGTCAAATCGGCCCGCGTGGCGCTGGGCGCCGTGGCGGCGACGGTGCTTCTGGTCGAAGAGGCGGCGGAGGTGCTCATCGGCTCCAGGCTGGACGAAGCGACGCTGGAGCGGCTCGCCAAGGTTTGCGCGGGGGCATGCCGTCCCATCGACGACAAGCGCGGCACCATCGAATTCAGAAGAAAAGTTGCGGGCGTGCTGGCCAAGCGGGCCGCCACGACCGCCTATGCACGTGCGGGAGGCAAATAATGGCTGGAGTTGCGGTTTCAACGACAATCAACGGCGACGCTGTCGAGTATCTTTGCCAGCCGGACGAGACGCTGCTCGATGTCCTGCGCGATCGGCTGGGGCTGACGGGCGCCAAGGAAGGCTGCGGCACCGGCGACTGCGGCGCCTGCAGCATCATCCTCGACGACCGGCTGGTGTGCTCATGTCTGGTGCTCGGCGCCGAGGCTGAAGGCCGCCGCGTCGAGACCATCGAGGGCATGGCCCATGGCGATACGCTGCACCCGCTGCAGCAGAAGTTCCTCGAGCATGCGGCGCTGCAATGCGGCATCTGCACGCCGGGCTTCCTGATCGCGGCCAAGGACCTTTTGGCCAAGAACCCCGACCCGACCGAGGAAGAAATCCGCTTCGGCCTCGCCGGGAACCTGTGCCGCTGCACCGGCTACGACAAGATCGTGCGCGCCGTCCAGGACGCGGCCATCGTGATGAAGGGAGCCTGAGATGAATTTCGATCCACGTTTTTCCGGACGTAAATTCACCTCCGTCGGCACGCGTCCGATCCGTCCCGACGGCATCGACAAGGTGACGGGCCGCGCGCGCTACGGCGCCGACTTCAACATGGCCGGCCAACTGGTCGGGCGTGTTCTCAGAAGCCCGCACGCCCACGCCAGGATCGTGAAGATCGACATTTCGAAGGCGGAAAGGCTCGCCGGCGTCAAGGCGGTGATCACCGCGGCCGACCTGCCGGACCTCACCGATGGCGATGCCGCCATGTACGACGTCCTCGACAATTGCATGGCGCGCACGAAAGCGCTCTATGACGGCCACGCGGTGGCCGCGGTCGCCGCGATCGACGCCCGCACCGCCAGGCAGGCGCTGAAGCTCATCGAGATTGAATACGAGCTTTTGCCGCATGTCACCGATGTCGACGAGGCGGCGAAGCACACGGCGCCCTTGATCAATGATGCCATCTTCACCGAGGGCCTTGAGGAAAAGCCGGTAAAACCCTCCAACGTCACCAAGCGCAGCCAGTTTGGCCACGGCGATGTCCATCAGGGTTTCGGCCACGCCGACTTCATCGTCGAGCGCTCCTTCAAGACCGAGCAGACGCACCAGGGCTATATCGAGCCGCATGCCTGCGTGGCCAATTTCAGCTCGGACGGCACCGCCGACCTTTGGGTGTGCACGCAGGGCCATTTCGTCTACCGCCAGCACTGCGCCCAGCTGCTTGGCATGGAAGCCTCGAAACTGCGCGTCACCTCCTCGGAGATCGGCGGCGGTTTTGGCGGCAAGACCCATGTCTGGGCCGAGCCGGTGGCGCTGGCGCTGTCGCGCAAGGCAGGCCGGCCGGTGAAGCTGGTGATGACCCGCGACGAGGTGTTCCGCGCCTCGGGCCCGACCAGCGCCACCTCGATCGACGTGAAGATCGGCGCCCGCAAGGACGGCACGATCACCGCCGCCGAAGCGACGCTGCGCTACAGCTGCGGCCCGTATGCCGGCTCCTGGGCCGAGATCGGCGCCATGACGGCCTTCGCCTGCTACAAGCTCGATAACGTCAAGACGGTCGGCTACGAAGTGCTGGTCAACCGGCCGAAGACCGCGGCCTATCGCGCGCCTTCGGCGCCGATGGCGGCGTTTGCGGTGGAAAGCACGGTCGACGAGCTGGCCAAGAAGATCGGCATGGACCCGGTCGACTTCCGGATCAGGAACGCCGCGCAGGAAGGCACACGGTCCTCCTACGGCCCGGTCTACGGCCCGATCGGCATCGGCCCGACGCTCGAGGCGGTGAAGAGCCATCCGCACATGAAGGCGCCGCTCGGCCCGAACCAGGGCCGCGGCATGGCTTGCGGCTTCTGGTTCAACTTTGGCGGCCAGACCTGCACCGACCTCAACATCGGCATGGACGGCTCGGTCTCGCTGGCCGTCGGCACGGTCGACGTCGGCGGTTCGCGCGCGTCGCTGTCGCTGGTGGCGGCGGAGGAACTCGGCATCGACTATTCCCAGGTCAAGGCAATCGTCGCCGACACCTCCAGCCTCGGCTACAACGACATGACGGACGGCAGCCGCGGCACCTTCTCGTCTTCCATGGCGACGATCTCGGCCGCCCGCAATGCGATTCTGATCCTGCGCGAACGCGCTGCGCAGATGTGGGATATTGCCGTCGACGACGTGGTCTGGGAACAGGGCCACGCGATTGCCAAGGGCGAGAAGCACGGCAATCTCGGCAAGCTGTCGCTGAAGGAGATCGCGGTCGAATCGGGCAAGACCGGCGGACCGATCGCCGGCCACAGCGAGCTCGTCGCCGATGGCGCCGGCGTCTCCTTCGCCACCCATATCTGCGATATCGAGGTCGATCCCGAGACCGGCGCCACCAGGGTCATCCGCTACACGGTGGTGCAGGATGCCGGCAAGGCGGTGCACCCGACCTATGTCGAGGGACAGTACCAGGGCGGTGCCGCGCAAGGCATCGGCTGGGCGCTCAACGAGGAGTATATCTACGGCAAGGACGGGCGGCTGCAGAACGCCGGCTTCCTCGACTACCGCATCCCGGTCTGCTCGGACCTGCCGATGATCGACACGCAGATCCTCGAAATCCCCAACCCCAACCATCCCTATGGGGTGCGCGGGGTCGGCGAGACGTCGATCGTGCCGCCGCTGGCGGCGATCGCCAACGCGGTGTCGAACGCCGCGGGCGTGCGCATGACCCACATCCCGATGTCGCCGCCACGCATCCTGGCGGCGATCGAGGCGGCTAGAGCATGATGCCGAAAAGTGCGAGGCGGTTTTCGGATAACATCATGCTCCATCCCGAATAGGGGTCTCGCGAATGGTCGAAGTAACGCTCTGGGGCTCGCTCGCCGCGACCGCCGGAGGCAACAGCAAGGTCGAGATCGAGGCCAAGGACATAAGGGAACTGTTCAGGAAGCTGGCTGAACAGTATCCCGGCCTCGAGCCCTTGATCGACAAAGGCATCGCGGTTGCGATCGACGGGACGATCTATAGGGATACGTGGTCGAAGAAGCTGCCGCAGGGAGCGGAGATTTTTTTGTTGCCGAGGCTGGCGGGGGGGTGAGCGAACACTTACCGTTCCTCGATAATCCGCAAATAAGCCGCCGTTACGAACCGCACGATTGTCACCTCCGGCATCTGCAGGATCGACAGCAGCGTCGCCAGCATGATGAGGATCAGTGCGTCGATGATACTGCCGGTGTGTAGTCGCCTCGGCCTCCGACCGAGTTGCCGCTGGGCGCCAGCAACGACGTCGTGCATGACGCGAGGGGCGGCCGGACTTTCGCAAGACCTGCAGGCAGGCAAGGCGATGGAGGCGGAGGGGGTAGCGATGTGAGGGGGATGGGTAAGAGCAGAACACCACTGAATCGGCGAGAGGCGACAACTCAGCAATGTCTCTAGTGTGCAATAAACACTGACGTTCATTCCGCTCAAGAAGCCACTCAACTGTTAGGCGTCATTCCAGGCTTCTCAAGCCAGGATGAACTCGGCAAATTGATACAAATCCTCCGCTTATTGGCCCCACGTTCGCCCGGATTACGCTTGAGCCAACAAAGCATCCATTCTGTTGTCGTCGTGACACAGCAGGCTCTTGATCCTGTGCACCACTAAATTGGTCTCGCCCACTTGCATTTGATACTAACAAAGCCCCAACGTGCGTGAATTCACTGGATTGATTTGCGGGACAACGTGACGGCAATCGAGAATGCAGAGTATGAGGCTTTGGATTTGGAGGTCGCTCTTGCAGGTCTGCGGCGTGATTACTCGAAATTATTACCGCGCCTTCGGGCACTCGAACACACCGTCCAGTGCGAATGTGAAGGTGTAGTCCTGCGACTGCATTTTCCGGCGTTCCGACAGGGAAAGGCTACCGTCCACGAACTCGTAGATGCCGTCGTTCATTTTTTAACATCCTTCGCGTTGCCGCGATCAGACGTTAAGGCCGTCGACGACCTCTACGGCAAAGTGAGCGTGGACGATTTTAAATTTAAGATCTCGCAGCTTTCGGAATCCGCAAAGGCGCTCTTCAAACGCGCCAATGAAGCCACCAACCGTAGTGGCGAAGCCGGCGAGCTGCTCTTGTACCTATTGACTGAGTGGGTTTTGGACGCGCCGCAGTTGGTTGCGAAAATGTCCCTAAAGACCAACCGAGAGATGCCCGTACATGGCTCGGATGGTATCCATGTGCGTTATTCTGCCGAGCAATCACGGCTGCTCTTATATTGGGGAGAGTCGAAACTCTATTCGGACGTCGGCGACGCGATAGCCGCAGCAATTTCATCAATCACAGACGCGTTGGAGCCCGCTAAAATGCAGCACGAGATTGAGCTTGTGCAGCGGAATATCGATTTTTCCGGCCTGAATGACGCAAGTAAATCGGCCATCCTCAAATATCTTGACCCTTACGACGACGCTTACAATGAACGCCATGACGTGACGACCTGTCTGCTTGGTTTCAATTTTGACGCCTTTCAAGCACTGGCGTCGACACAACCCGAGAAGACCGACGCTGAGTTCGTAAAACTCGCGGAAGCGAAGTTGAAGGATTTGGCACCCAAGCTGGCACAGACCATCAAGGCGGCGAATCTGGTCAACCGTCCCATAGAGATTTTCTTCTTCCCAGTGCCTTCGGTCCAGGAATTGCGCGATCTGTTTCAGGCCAAGATCGGCTGGAAATCATGACCCTGGAGCTAATCGAGAAGGTTTGGAGCAACGCGAACTTTCATGAGGCTTCACGCCGCATCGAGCTAGCGTGGCTGCGCAAGGAACTCGGTGCCAAGGAGATCATCGTCACTGCAGAGGAAGCAAGCAAGCTAATCCGCGCCGCTGCGATTCTCTCATGCTCGAGCGACCAGCGGCACCGCAAGACGGCATTCCGCGTGGCGACCTGTACGTATGAACTTTTTGGCGCATCGACACTCCCGTTGGACCAGGCGCTTCGTGTTGTCCTCGCGCGGCTTGGGAATTTTCCGTCGTTTAGCACGCGGTCGGAAGTTGCCCATGCCCGGCCGTCACTGCCACTGATTCTAGCCGCCGAAGAGATTGCCTCAGCCGACGGGCGCGAAATCGCCGTCAATCAGCAGAAGATCTATCTCACCGATTTTCAGCACGACCTATGGACGAGCCTTGTAGCCAGAAAACGGATTGCACTGGCCGCACCCACGTCTGCCGGAAAATCTTACGTTCTGCAAAATTACCTATCGTCGCTCTTCGCTGCTGACCGACCCCAATCCGTTGTGTACCTCGTGCCTACACGTGCGCTCATCGGCCAAGTGGCAGAAGATCTCGCTACTCAATTCCAAGGTTTCGCTGGCCAGGTTCCGGATATCGTCACGATCCCGATTGACGCGGAAACGGCGCTTCCGACTCGAGCGATTTACGTCATGACACAGGAGCGCATTCAACTTGCGCTTGCGGCTCATCCCGATTTCAATATGCATGTGGTAGTGGTCGACGAGGCTCACTCCATCGCAGATGGAGCTCGCGGGGTTCTTCTTCAGTGGGTCATTGACGACTTGCTGGCTCGCAATCCCGAGACTCAGATACTTTTTGCTAGCCCCAGCATTCGAAACCTCGGTGTCTTTGCTCGACTGTTCGGCCTGCCAAACGTGGTTGAATTCATGTCGGTCGAGCCCACCGTCGCGCAGAACTTTCTTACCTTAAAAATCGACTCTGCGACTAAGGGCCGAATAGTTGTCCATACCATCGGCGACGGGTCTGCAGCACCTGTCGAAGTAATCAGCCTCCAGTTAAATCAAACGATTGCGAGCCGCGTGGAGAAGCTGGTGCACGTTGCTGCTCGGTTTGGACTCGGCCAATCGAATATCGTTTACGCCAATGGCGCCGCAGAGGCAGAGAAGATAGCGATTCAGCTGGCGGACCTCTTCTCTGATCGGGAGCCCACCACGGAGCAGCTAGCTTTGGCCGAACTTGCCAAGGAGGCGGTTCACCCGAATTATGTCCTTGTGGAATGCGTCAAACGGGGCATCGCTTTTCACTATTCGAACATCCCGACGCAGCTTCGCCGAGCCGTGGAAGCCGCTGTTTCTTCTGGCTATATCGACTACCTAGTATGTACCAGTACGCTTCTTCAAGGCGTCAATCTGCCTGCCAAGAACATTTTCATGTACGCCCCCGAGAAAGGACGTACCAACGCGCTTGAATCCACCGATTTTTGGAACCTCTCCGGCCGTGCCGGTCGCCTGCGGCGCGAATTCCAAGGCAATATTTTTCTCATCGACTACGCCAATTGGAAGAAGAAACCTTTGGATGGTCCGAAGGATTCCATTGTCGTCCCGGCTATCGAGACCAGCGTGAGGGAGCATGAGGCACAGCTTGTCACTGTCATTATTGATCAGGTAGCAGCCGGTCTGAGAGATCAACCCGATCTTGAGACTGCCTTCGGGCGCCTCTATTCCGACCACAAGCGCGGCGAACTATCCACCACGTTTGCACGAATTGGCATTGCTGCAGACGGTCCTGAGGCCCGGGCCTTGTCAGCTGCACTAATGGCGGCCGAAGCTATGGTGTCCATTCCGGCCGAGATATTGCGCCGCACGCCCAACATTTCGGCGCACAAGCAGCAGCGTCTCTTTGCCCGTCTCAAGGTGACTGTTGGCCAGGGCGTCGATGCAGCGAAGACTCTCATTCCGCGTCACCCGCGTGAAAGCGAAGCCTTCCAGTCATACGCGGGTATTCTTGAGCTGTGCCATGAGATCATTCTTGGAATCGACACGTCGAAAGGCTTACATCGTTTTCATGCTCTTATGGCGATCAAATGGATGCGAGGATTGCCCCTTCCGCAGATCATCGACGAACAAATCAAACGCGACGCCAAGAAGGCTCCGCAGACCATTATTCGTAACACGCTCGATCTGATCGAGACCGAAATTCGGTTTCAGGCGGTTCGCTTGTTCGGCTGCTACAGCGCTCTCCTGGTACATGCGCTCGACAGTGCAGGAATGGTCGACCTCGTAGCGAGCATCCCGTCGCTTCCTCTCTATCTAGAAGTCGGAGCATCCGACAAGACAATGATCAGTTTCATTGCGCTTGGGCTTTCGCGAGTCACCGCGATGAAGCTCAACGAGCTTTCCGCGCGGAAGGATCTCGACGTCGCAGCCGCCCTTCAATGGCTAAGGACCCGACCACCCGACAGCCTTGGCCTATCGCCGCTTCTGTTGGCTGAAGTTAGCGCGATCGTTGCGATATGAATCCCATCGTTCCGATGGCCGGAAGCGATCACCAGTGACTACAGAACCGCCTTTCCAGACGTCAGCCCCTTCGGGCATCTCATGTCTGCGCGGGGCGATATGCAGGGAGCGGTCGCTATTTTTTGCGACAGGAATAGTTCATGCTGCTACGCGAACTTCGATGTGCAGGCCGGCAGCCGCGACCATGTTAACAAGCGAATCAAGACCAAACACCCCGGTCTTGTGACGCAAGAGGTCAGAAATGCGTGGTTGCGTAACACCAAGTTTGCGTGCAGCCTCTGCTTGCGTCCATCCCTGCGCCTTAACATGTTTTTCGATGGCTTCCATCAAAGTAGATCGAAGCTTCATGTTTGCGGTGCGTGCCAGATCTGCGTCTTCCACTGCAGGCGTGACGGCTATATCAGGCTTTTGATTGGATTGATTTTCTTCCATAGCCAAAGAGAATTGCTGCGGTGAGATGGCCGCGATTTTTGAGGAAAGTCCGATTTTTTCCTCGGCCTTTGCGCGAGCATGGTCCGACATGAACGAAAGTAAATGATTTAGTCCATCAACATTAGATACGGTAATAAATTCCTTATTTTTGTTGACAAAAACAACAGATTTTTTCTCTTCCCTAATTAATTCGACTACGTTACTCAGCGTTCCTGTGCTCTTGCAATCCCAAATCATGAGGCCATAATTGCTGGCATGAGCCATTTCCAGGTCTTTTGCGGTATAGAACGCTCTACTGCCGGGCGTTGCCTTCGAATAGACATTATTAATAGGCCAGTCGGCAAGATTATTTCGGGGACGATCGCCACTGCAATAAACTTTTACTCGTTTTGCTCCGTAAGCAAGAAGGCATTCTTGGATAGAAGAATCTGCGCCGTCAGCATCGCCGACGACAATGTCTAGGTCTGAAGCGACGATTTTTTCAATCCGCGCTTTGACCTTCTCATGAAGCCTGCTGATAGCGATCGATCCTGCAATGAATACAGTGGTCATGGGCTTACTTCCACGTAACGGCGGCTGCATAGATTTGGCCAATTTTTGGGTAGGTTCGAAGGACCTGGCAGACCGCATCCATAGTTGCACCAGTGTCAAATAAGTCGTCGAGCAGCAAAGCGTTCCAACGGCCCTCGTTTGTTATGCTGGGATTTATAGAAAACCGTCCTTGCAGGGCTGCGTCCTTTTCCTCCCTGGTATTCATATTTTTGAGTTGTGGGCTTCCCTCCGGCGTCTCGGCCTTTACCACGACGCTGTTGAAGACCGGAATATTCGTGAGTTTACCGAGCTCGTTGGCGATCTCATTGACAGGCTGGCGAGCCCGGACAGTCGATGCAGGCATAGGAATGATTAGCCCGACATTCTGGAAAAGAGGCAGCAACGAGGTTTGGACTTGCGCAGCGATCGGGCCAACCTGCGCCCAATCACTGCGATACTTGAGCTTGAAGAGGGCTTCGCCTGGTTCGGAGCGCGTCGTATCAAACTGAGCATGACCGTATGCGTCATCGCCCAAATAGACACTCGAAAGGGTGTGCTTGTGCAGCGCATACCCCAGGTTCCAACTTCCGTTTAGCTGCTTCAACTGAACTTGCATCCGCTGCGGATCCTTAGCCTGCTCAGCTAGGAACGCCCAGCGACCGTTCAAGGTATACAAAATATTGTATCTCTCGCCAACAAGGTTGCTGCAAAACTCACAAGTTTCGCAACCGGGTTGGCGTCGCCGAAATCTTGCGTGAGGCCGCTGCTCCGAACAATTTAGAGCCTGCCACGGGTCGGAGGCAGTTATCCGTCTGGGGCCCGTTCGCCCCCTACCTTTCCTCGACAATCCTCAAATAAGCTGCCGTCACGAACAGCACGATCAGCACAAACAGGATCCGCCTGCAGGATGGTCAGCAGGGTCGTCAGCACCGGGAAATTCACGCCGAGGTGACGGGCGCCGCGAGGGGGACTCAGCCCGTGAAGGCTTCGAATGTGTCCCTGGAGGTCAGCATCGCCTGGCCCTTGAACGAGATCGAGAAATCACAAGCCGCTACTGGCCTTTGTCATTCTTGACCGGAATATCGCCATCAACCTTGTTGAAGCCACTCTCGATGCTTTTGACGATCCTGTCGACGTAGCGCAGGCTGCTCTTGACGGAGAGACTATCGTTGCTGGCCAGCTGCTGCACGAGGCATTGGAGCTTCGGGGCGTCGCCGATGCTTTGCAGCCGCGCTTCAACGGCCTCGGGGCTGGTGCGCGCCAACGGCCCCTATCCATCACTCGCGCGCTCCGCAGCCCCGGCGCCTTTTGCCCGGAAGGCGCCGCCAAGGCTATGGATACTTCGTTGGCGGTACGCCAGGGTTCAAATCGCCCTGCAGTTCCTTCGGCAGCGGCAAGCTTGAACATTGCAGGTGCACTTCCCGGGCGAACAGCTTTCGTTGCTTCTGCTCATGCTCCTTGATAGCTGCGACGAGCCCCATCGAGTATGGACCAAGCAAGACGCCGAAACCCCATCCCGGATGCTCTTTCTCGCGAGCCTCGTAATCCGAAGCCGCCCTGCGGGCCTGCTGGCATGCCGGCGAAGCCCATTTCTGGTCCTGCTGCGAAAGCGACGCCTCATAGTCGACCGGGGAGGCTGCGCATCCGGCCACTGCCGCAGTCAATGCGAGGCAGATTGCGATTCTCATCCGAAGCCTCTCCTGAGCCTTGTGAAGGGCCTGCATAGACCTCTTCATCCCACAAGGCGATAGCTGCGGTCGGGCGCCTTCCCCACCCTCCGCAACCTGCCGTCTTCTCCCCGGCCCTCCAGCCGCCGGATTCGATCCATGCTGGAACCAAATCGCGGGGCCTGGAACCAAATCACGGGCGAGACTGTTCAGTTGTAACTTTGATCCCACGCTGCGGCCGGGCAAAGCGGCGACATTGAGGAGTTCTCACCATGAAGATTTCATCCGGATTTCGTTCCATCGCGGTGGCCGCCATCGCTACCGCGAGCATCGGCTTTTCCAGCGCCGCGCATGCCGACAGCGGCACGATCCGCTTCGCCATCTACAAGGCGGCCTTCTTCGTCGGCGGCTCCGGAGGCGAAGGAACGCTGACCTTCCATGGCCGTCGCTATCCCATCTCGGTCGGCGGCGTCTCGGGCGGTCTCGCCTTCGGCGTCTCCAAGACCTACTTCCAAGGTACCGTGCGCCACATCAAACGTGCACGGGATGTGACCGGGGTCTATGGTGCGGCGGGGGGTGGCGGCGCGCTTGGCAAAGGGGCTCAGGTGATCGTCATGAGCAATGACAAGGGCGCCCGGCTCGAATTGACGGGCAGGCAGGTCGGCCTGCAGGTCAATGCCGACCTTAGTGGTATGAGCATCTCGCTGCGGTAAGGGCTAGCTCCTCAACCCCGGCGCTTCCTGCCCCGTCCGCTCGACATATTCCGTATAGCCGCCGCCATAGGTGTGGATGCCTTCGGGCGTCAGTTCCAGCACGCGATTGGACAGCGCGGCGAGAAAATGCCGGTCGTGCGAGACGAAAAGCATGGTGCCCTCGTACTGCGACAATGCCGTGATCAGCATCTCCTTGGTGGCGATGTCGAGATGGTTGGTCGGCTCGTCCAGCACCAGAAGGTTGGGCGGATCGAACAGCATCAGCGCCATCACCAGCCGCGCCTTCTCGCCGCCTGACAGCACGCGGCATTTCTTCTCGATCTCGTCGCCGGAAAAACCGAAGCAGCCGGCAAGTGCCCTGAGCGGCGCCTGGCCGGCTTGCGGAAACGCGTCCTCCAGTGTCTGAAACACAGTGCGCTCGCCTTCCAGCACTTCCATCGCGTGCTGGGCGAAATAACCCATTTTGACACTTGGCCCGCGCGCGACCGTGCCGGTGTCGGGCTCGGAAGCGCCGGCGACCAGCTTCAAGAGCGTCGACTTGCCGGCGCCGTTGACGCCCATGATGCACCAGCGCTCGCGGCGGCGAACCTGGAAGTCGAGCCCCTCATAGATGGAGCGGCTGCCATAGCCCTTGTGGACGTTCTTCAGCGTGACCACGTCCTCGCCGCAGCGCGGCGCCGGCAGAAAATCGAAGGATACGGTCTGGCGGCGCTTGGGCGGCTCGACGCGGTCGATCTTGTCCAGCTTCTTCACCCGGCTCTGCACCTGCGCGGCATGCGAGGCGCGCGCCTTGAAGCGCTCGATGAAGGCGATCTCCTTGGCCAGCATCGCCTGCTGGCGCTCGAACTGTGCCTGCTGCTGCTTGTCGGCGATCGCGCGTTGCTGCTGGTAGAATTCGTAGTTTCCGGAATAGGCGGTCAGCGAACCGGCGTCTATCTCGACCACCTTGTTGACGATGCGGTTCATGAACTCGCGATCGTGCGAGGTCATCAGCAGCGCGCCGTCATAATTTTTCAGGAAGGATTCCAGCCAGATCAGGCTTTCCAGGTCGAGATGGTTGCTTGGCTCATCGAGCAACATGGCGTCGGGCCGCATGAGCAGAATACGCGCTAGCGCCACGCGCATCTTCCAGCCGCCGGAGAGCTTTCCGACATCGCCGTCCATCATCTCCTGCGAAAAGCCGAGACCGTCCAGCACTTCGCGGGCGCGGCCATCCAGCGCATAACCGTCGAGTTCCTCGAAGCGGTGCTGAGCCTCGCCATATTTTTCGATGATCTCGTCCATCTGGTCGGCCTGGTCGGGATCGGCCATGGCTGCCTCGAGCGCTGCCATCTCGGCCGCGACTTCGCTTACCGGCCCGGCACCGTTCATCACTTCGGCCACGGCGCTGTGGCCTTCCATGTCGCCGACATCCTGGCTGAAATAGCCGATGGTGACGCCGCGATCGACCTGCACCTGGCCTTCGTCGGGCTGCTCCTGGCCGGTGATCATGCGAAACAGCGTCGTCTTGCCGGCGCCGTTCGGCCCGACGAGGCCGACCTTCTCGCCCTTCTGCAGCGACGCCGACGCTTCGATGAAGACAAGCTGACGGCCGTTCTGCTTGCTGATGCTTTCAAGTCTGATCATGCGGTGTCCGGGCTATATGCTGCGTGAAAGGATTTGCCCGGCGCCTTACGCGAAGGATGGCCGCAAAGAAAGAGGCGCAAGCGCCGCATACAGCCGATCTCCCCCCTCGTGGCAGGGCTATCGCATATGGATTCTTGCGAAGAAGAACCCCCACCCTAACCCTCCCCACAAGGGGGAGGGAACGCTGCCGCGTGCCTTTAATTCTTCTTGGCGCCGAAAAGACAGGCGATTCTCCCGGGTCAGTGCCAACGGAAGTCTCCCTCCCCCTTGTGGGGAGGGGTTAGGGGTGGGGGTCCGTGCCGGGCAGACATCTCAGGAATTCCATATGCGATAGCCCTGCCCTCGTGGGGGGAGACTGACAGCTTCACCCCAGACACACCCCAGAAACAAGATTCAACATCCGGGAAAAACTCGCGAAAACATCGCCTGTCATAACCACCCTCGCGGCGGCCAAGCGGCCGCGGCACAACGCGAAGAAATGGTCCCGAAACATGCAACGACGTTTGACCGGATGGATCGGTGCCCTGACAGGCATTTCGCTCGCCATGCTGGCGGTCGCACAATCGGGTGCGGACGCTGCGGTCACCCGGAGCGAATATTGCAGCCAGCTCGGCCTTCAACTCGACGGGGCCATCCAAACGAAGGCCACCCCAGGCACCAGCGCAAGCCAGATCGCCGAAGCAACCGCGCTCCAGGACAAGGCGAACCGGTTTTGTGCCGAGCGCAAGCAGGCGCAAGGCATCCGGAGCTATGCCAATGCCCTGAAACTTCTTGGCGTGACACCGGTCGACCTGAACCAGTGACAGCAACCATCAATTCTTGAAGAAAAGGCCGCCTCTCTCGCAGAGCGAAGGCGGTTTTTCCAGCGCATCGCACCGCGGAAGCTCCTGTCGACTACTTCTCGCCCAGATATTGGAAAACGGCCTGCTTCCACCAATCGCTTTCGATGGTCTGGAGGGCGACATCGAGAGACTTGCGCAACGGGCTGCCGAGCGGCAGCGCAATGGCATATTGCTGCTGGTCGAAGGTCGCATCGAGAACCTGCAGGCTTGTCGCGTAATTCTGCCCGACCAGCCAGCCAAGCAGCGGCTTGTCGTGCACCAGCGCATCGATCTTGCCGGCGCGAAGCGCGTTGAGGCCTTGCTGGATCGAGGCAAAGTCCTGATGACGGATCTGGGTCGAATCCAGATAGGACGCCGTCGACGAGCTCTGCACCGCGCCGACCGTGACCTGGGCGAGATCGCTTTCGCCCTGCACCATTCCTTCCATCTGCGTCACCGTCAGCACCGATGTGACGCCCGCGGTGAACACCGCGATGGCAATGATCGATCCCATCATCCAGAGCGCGGCCAGCACGCGCCCCGGCACGGTTCGCGGACCGAAGTCGCCGGTGCTGGCTTGCGTCGCGGCGATGGTCGACCACCACATGCTGGAAAACAGTCCCTTGGCGACGCCGCCGCCGAAATCGTCATTGTGCCGACGTTCGAACATCCAGATCAGGACGCCGACCACCACCGATATGATGACCAGCCCCAGCACCGCCTGCAGGAAGCCGAACGACGTCAGGGCATGCAGCACCGGCCGCCATGACGGCTGGTTGTTGAGCGGTGTCGCAATGCCGAGCCCGGTCGTGAAGAAGGGCTGCGTGAAGTCGACGGCCTTTTCGCGGTCGGCCGTGACCGTGATCGCGGCCATCGCCGCATCGAACCTGCCGTTGACGACGCCATCGATCTGGTCCTGCACGGCAGGCACTTCGACATAGCGGAAGCGAAGGTTGAGCCGCCCGGCGATTTTCTGCCAGAGGTCGATGCTCAATCCCGACCAGCTGCCGTCCTGCAGCTTGAACGCAAAAGGCGGCGCCTCCTTGATCCCGACCGAGATCTCTTTTGCCGGCGAGGCCGAGGGAGAAGCCAGGTCGGGAGACGTCTGGTCGGGCGAGGTCTGGGCAAGCGTGGCGCCGGCTCCCACACACGCGACGATGACAATGAGACCCAGCGCCATCGTCCACGAAGCAACTCTTCTCAACGGCAACGACTCCCAGCGTCCGCCGCTCGATCGTCGCGGCTTTCGAAGGGTAGCCGCCGTGCCGTCCTTCGTCCACCGGCGATGTCGTTGCTGAAGCAGCCGCGCGACGCGCCGACCATCGAATTGCGCAAAAACAAGCAGTTGGAACAATTTCACGATTCAGATCCTGAAGCGCTTCGCGCAACGCCGGATCCCGTGCGGACAGGCTTGCCGTGCCGAAGACGAACTCGCGCCCAAACCAGCCCACCCCAAACCTTACTTCCTGCCTTGCGGGTAGATCGTCTCGCCGCGCTTCAGCATTGCCACAAACGTCTCGATCTTCTTCTTGCGCCCGGCCTCGGTCTTCATGTTGTGGGTGCGGAAGGCGAGCGCGAAACGGTTCTGGGCACTGAGCTTTGCCAGCATCACCTTCGCAGCGGGTTCGGCGTCTATGGCAGCCTGCAGGTCGTCGGGGATTTTCATCTCCTTGCCGCTGCCATAGGCGCGCGCCCAGCGCCCGTCCGCCTTGGCCGCCTCGACCTGTTTGAGCCCATGCTCGGTCATGCGGCCCTCCTCGACCAGCCGCGCGACATTGTCGATGTTGATCAGGCTCCAGATGCTCTTCCGGCTGCGCGGCGTGTAGCGCTGCAGGAAACTCTTGTCGTCCAACCCCTTGCGCACCGCATCGATCCAGCCGAAGCACAGCACCACGTCGATGGCTTGTTTGGGGGTGATCGACTTCAGTCCCGACCCCACCTTGTGAACCTTGATCCACACTTCGGTTTCCGTGGCGTGGTGCTTGCCGAGCCATGCGTAGAAGCTGCCCGGATCCGGGAATTCATGGACCTTGTCGGGATCAACCTTGACCGGCGCCATTAGCCGGCCTGTCCTTTCGGTGTCGCTCGCGCCATCAGTTCCCTCTCTGTCGTCCCTGGCATTGCCCGTCATCGACCAGAATGGCACGAGTCGCTGTCAGTTCCGGCAGCAAACTTGGCGGGCGCCTACGGCGTTCCTTCGCGCCCCTCGACCTGAACATTTTTCTCCCGGCCCCGCTGTATGAAATTTCGGAATACCTGCCATGCTCGTGCTCGGGCACGCCATCTCGCTCCCGGGGGAATATGCCATGAAATCTCTGTTGCTCGCCTTTGTGTTGTCTCTCCCCACGGCCGCCCTCGCCGAGCCAATCGAAACCCGGAAGATCATCACAGCGGTGACCGGGGACTTCAACGGCGACGGCGCCGTCGATCTCGCCATGGTGGTGGAGACCGAGCCCGGCCACCCGATGGATGTCCACTTCTTCCTCAGGGACAAGGAGCACAATTACCTCAAGCCCGTCGAAACCGTGCACGAGCAGATCCACGGGGAATGGAACGGCTACGACCGGCCGGGTTACGAGAACTCCGACACCGAGCCGGAACTGACGATGCTGCCCAACGGTTCGATCAAATTCTACCTGCCGGCGATGCCGGTCGGCAGCGAACGGACCGACATGACGCTGACCATCGCCTGGCGCGACGCTGCCTTCATCGTCGCCGGCTTCGCCTATGACCATGATGACTATTTGAAGGAGAATGCCGAAAGCGCCTGCGAGTACAATGTCCTGACCGGCAAAGGCACCGGCAGCGAAAAGCAGCCGGACGGCAGCACCAAGCACAAGACCGTCTCGGTCGAAGGCCAGACCATCGCCTTCAAGGACTGGAACCCGGGCACCGCCTTCACCGCTTGCGGCAACTGATCGCCCTGCATCATCGGCGCTTCCGATAGCGCTATCGGTTTCTTCCGTTTTCACTTGCCGTACCGAACTGCCAATTCCCTGCCCTTCTCCATCCAAGCAAAGGCAGAGCGAATGAGCATTTCAAATGAGAAAATCCTGATCGTCGGTGGCGGCTCTGGCATGGGTCTGGCGCTGGCCCGGCGCTGCGTCGAGGCTGGGGCCAGTGTGATCACCGCCGGGCGCGGCGAGGATCGGCTGCAACGGGCGCGTGAGGCGCTGGGCAATCCCGCCGGGCTGGAAACGGCCGTCGTCGACGTCACCCGCGAAGACCAGGTCGCGGCTCTGTTCGCGGGGATCGGCGACGTCAATCACATCGTCAGCACCGCCGCCGACATCGAAGGCTCCTACCAGCTGCTGCCGGCGCTTGACTTGAAGGCGGCGCAAAAGGTTGTCGAGAGCAAGCTCTATGGCCCGCTGCTGCTCGCCAAGCACGGTGCGCCACGGCTGGTAGCAACCGGCTCCATGACCTTCGTTTCCGGCATCGCCGCCTACCGGCCAGCCGCGCGCGGCTCCGTCGTTGCCGCTGTCAACGCAGCGCCCGAAGGCCTCGTACGAGCGCTGGCGGTCGAGTTGGCTCCGATCCGCGTCAATGCCGTGTCACTCGGTTGGGTCGACACCACGATCTGGACGCAGGGGGCCGGCGATCGCAAGGACGAGACCCTGGCCGCGATGGCCGAGCGGCTGCCGGTCGGGCGGATCGGCCAACCCGACGACATCGCCGACGCCATCGACGCGTCTACTGCAGTTGCGGCTTTTTCATAAAACTGCCGCGGTCGGCCGATTTGACGCGCAGCCAGGTTTCGCGGCCGTCGCGCAGCACCCGCATTGGAATCTCGGCCCCCGCCGAGCCGCTCTCCCACAGCTTGCGGTAGAAATCGGCCAGCCCGTCGACCGCGCCGTCCCGGATGTCGGAGATGATGTCGCCCTGGCGCAAGCCGGCCTTGGCCGCCGGGCCGCCCTCGGTCACGCTCATCACCACCACTCTGCCGTCGCTTTCGGCCGACAGGGCGCCGAGCCACGGGCGCGGCGGCTTGGCCACCTGGCCGCGCGTCAGGAGGTCGTCGAGTATGGGCGGCAACAGATCGATCGGCACCACCATGTTGATGTCGGCGACCTCGCCGTTGCGGCTCATCTGCAGGCGCAGGGAACCGATGCCGAGCAGCGAGCCGTCAGCGCCGAACAGCCCGGCACCGCCCCAGGAGGGGTGCGCCGGCGCAATGAAGATCGCCTCGTCAAGCAGATACTCCCAATAGCCGGCGAATTCCTGCTTGGTGACGATCCTGGCCTGCACCGACTGGCCGATGCCGTCGGCCAGCACGACCGCGTCGCCGATCCTGGCCTTGCCGGCATCGCCCAGCGCCACCGCCGGCAGGCCGAGCGGCGCCAGCGCCTGCACCAGGCCGAAGCCCGATTCCTGGTCATAGGCCAGCGCGTGCGCGGGGATGACGCGGCCGTCATGGCTGGTCAGCCAGACCTCTTCCGCTTCGGTGATGAGATAGCCGATGGTCAGCACCAGCCCATCGTTGCGAATGACGACGCCGCTGCCTTCCCTGAGCGTGCCGAGCGCCCCGGCCGTAAAGGCATCTTCGGGGACAGTGGCCCGCACGGCGACGACCGAGCGCGGATTGGGATTGATGGTCATGCTTTTGTCCTGGATGGGCTTTGGTGACATCTTCTATAGGTATGCCACGCAGGAGAAGGCGCAAGGGTGAGGAAGTGCCCAATTGCCGATGTTGGCTCCGAGGGCATCGATAATAGTTCAACGCAAGTTGAACTTACACATCCGCAGCCCTAGTTTATGGCGACCTGCCATCCTTCCCCGACACGAGGCCACGAAATGACCGACTACACACCGCCGAAAGTATGGACCTGGAACAAGCCGAGCGGCGGAGCCTTTGCCAGCATCAACCGGCCGATCGCCGGGCCGACGCATGACAAGGAACTGCCCGTCGGCAAGCATCCGTTGCAGCTCTATTCGCTGGCGACGCCGAACGGCGTCAAGGTCACGGTCATGCTGGAAGAGCTTCTGGCGCGCGGCCACAAGGGTGCCGAATACGACGCCTGGCTGATCCGGATCAACGATGGCGACCAGTTCGGCAGCGGCTTCGTCGAGGTTAATCCAAACTCCAAGATCCCGGCCCTGATGGACCGCAGCGGCAAGACGCCGGTGCGCATCTTCGAATCCGGTTCGATCCTGGTCTATCTCGCCGAAAAGTTCGGCGAATTCCTGCCTACCGAACAGCCGGCGCGCGCCGAAGTGCTGTCCTGGCTGTTCTGGCAGATGAGCTCGGCGCCGTATCTGGGCGGCGGCTTCGGCCATTTCTACGCCTATGCGCCGGAAAAGTTCGAATATGCCATCGACCGCTTCTCGATGGAGGTGAAACGCCAGATGGATGTGCTCGACCGCCGGCTGGCCGAGACTGAATATCTCGGCGGCAAGGACTATTCCATCGCCGATATGGCCGTGTGGCCCTGGTATGGCGGGCTGGCGCTCGGACGCATGTACAATGAGTCCGCCGAGTTCCTATCCGTGCAGGAATACGCACATGTGCAACGCTGGGCCAAGGCGATCGACGCCCGACCGGCGGTCAAGCGCGGCCGCATGGTCAACCGCGCTTTCGGCGAGCCTGCCATGCAACTGCATGAGCGCCACGACGCCAGCGATTTCGAGACCAAGACGCAGGATAGACTGGCCGCCGAATAGGCCATCGCGGATCGCGACAAAAGGAAACCCGCCACCGACGCGACGTCGGGGCGGGTTTTTCCCAAGGTCCAGTGCTGCGGGAACCCCTTAGGGCAGCACTTCAACGATCTGGCGGGTCTCCGGGTCGACGAGGACCGTCTGGTCATTGATCACCGCGACGCGGTATTTGACGTCGGGCACTTCACGCAGTTCGACAGTGTCCGGTACCGACGAGCCGAGCTTGAGTTCGACCCCCAGAAGGTTCACCGAGGCAAGCGGTTCCCTCTTGATGTATTCGCGAACGACCGTCTCCTGCTGCGGCTGGACGACGACGACGCTCTCCGCCAGCGCCGCACCCATGCCACCCGTCAGGACGATGGCAGCCGCCGCGCTTGTAAGATAAAGTTTCATGACCGTCTCCTAGTGACAATTGAATTCCGCCCTCCATAAAAACTCCACCGCTGCCATGTGGTTCCATCCAACTTCAGAATTGAAGATGTTATGTTTGCAGCCCGGATATTAATTTGTTGCTGATCAAGCATGCGGCAGACAGCGCGGAAATGCTTGAAAACTTGCACAAATGTGTACGGACATTAGAAGACGAAAAATCCCTTCTGCAGCCGAATTGGCGAAGCACCTGTTGTCGCCGCGTCAAATCAGCCTCGCGTCCCTCTATCTCGACGATGGGAGCACGAAAAAGACTCGCCCCGCCGGGAGCAGAGCGAGCCATGGCAGTGCCGATAGAGGTGGCAACCTCACCGGTACTGCTAGAGGACGCGAAGCATGATCACTTGTTCCACCTGACGGCCTGAGCCATGCGAAGCCGGTCGCGCATGCATCATGTTCCCACGACGACGCCGAAATGTTCCCACGATACGCTGTGCCGAAACCTCCAGCGGGGCTATGCCCAGACAACGCTGTCTCTCAGTGACCAAACACCGTGATCGCGCTGTGGGCGAGGTTCCCCGAATTTGCCCGGGCGCACACGCGCGAGTGATCCTGGCCAGCCGGTCTCAAAGCTGGACACCGTCGCGATGCAATGGCGGGAAGGCGTCTACCGGATCCTGGCTCGGCACGATATCGTGCGAGCGCCTGAAGATCAGCCTCACGATGAGCACGAAGTAGCCGACCTGCAGGACAAGCAGCGTCGCTATCGTCCAGGCAAATGCCTCCCAGAAAGAGCCGGTGACCATATAGGTCCACACCGCGACAATGAGAGCCGTGGCTGACATTCCTACGAGAAACTGCCCAAAATACATGGTTTCCCCAAACCGCCGAAACCGCGCCGGTTCCAACCAGTCCCTGCTCATCCCATTTCCCGCGAACAACATTTCATTATTTTAGCAACTTCGCAAGTAAGCGGCCGATCGCCACTGCGCGCTTTCCATTGCGCGGCGACTTGGCAACGGTGGCGATCCGGCGCGCGGCGGCGGTGCCGGCGGGGCTGGGCTGACGCGCCAGCCGTCGAAAATCCAGAAGCACGCCCGCTCTTTGCACTTCGAGCAGGGGAACAAATGCCGGCACGCCGAGTTTCGCCTCCAGTTTTTTCAAGGAAGGAGGCCGGCATGGCACCGCGCAACAAACCAAGCGCCGACATCGAAGATGACGCACCGCAGGCGGATGGGCCTACCATCGAGCAGCAGGATTGGGATGCGATCAAGGGCGGCGAGATCCTGCCAGAGTCCGTGCCGGAAAACGGCGACATGCGTTACGGCGTCGAAAAAGACGGCGATCTGCCCGACGAGGACGACGATAACGCGTACCAGGACAGCGACGATGCCCTTCCCGATGATGAGGAAGAAGCCGCGATCACGCGCGATCAGACCCGCGAGGGCCGATTCGACGAGACGTGAGCCATTCGTCGCCCGAGACATGACTGCCTGTTGTTGAACTTGCCAAAGCCACATTTTCCATGCCCGGTTCGCGGGAAAATGTGCTTGGCCGGCTAAGTTTTCCGCCTAGGCATTATATCAGATTTACCTAAAATAGCGGAACATCCAAGGGACATTATCGGAACTGAACAAGGCCCCTTGGACTTTTGCGCACGACGGATAAGACCTTGGTCCTACAGGAAAAAGCAAAAGCCCGACGTGACCGATTGAAGCTTCCAACGAGGGAACATCGGGGCCGTGTTCGTCGTTTGTCGAAAGCGGCCCCGCCGGGTGCCATGCCTGGAGAACAGCGCGATGCCCCACCGATCCACCATCATCAAGACGGGCCATGGCCCAGGAACGGCGATCGCCGTGCTCATGGTTGGATTAACGGCGGTGGGCATCGTGTTCCTTCTACTCGGCAGTTCACTTTACTTCAGTGAGCAGCCTGCGGATCAACGTGCCCTGTCTTCCCCGCCCGCTCGATCGATACACGCGGCCGATAGCAAAGCGGCAAACTGAACGAGCTACTGCTGAGCCATAGCGAGATTGCCGCCGCGCAAGTCCTCCAGACTTAGGCCAGGAAGATCCGCCATTGCCGCTGTCTGCAGTGCGGCGGCCGTGCTGGTGATCATGCAGCGAAACGGACAGCTTCGGACGGTGTTTTGTCCATCGGAGAAGTTTTGGGTTGCTTGCATTAACATTAGATATATCTAATGTAGCGATGGCCGACGACCGCCAGAAGTCGGCTGGCCCGGCGTCCTCCCTTTGCACCTGGCTGCCGGGCCATTTCTTGTCCTCGCCTTGCCGTCTTCGCCTTTGTGTGGCGCGGATTCATCTTCGCGCCGTTTCGCCACGTATAGCTTCAGCCTCGACAAACAGCCTCCGGCTCGGCAGCCGCAGGAAAGATGCGGACGCCGAGCCCATCGCACTGATCAAATCGCTAGGACGTGCAGGCTAGCTGCTAAAATCGAAGGACGACCGAAGGGCCACGTCTGCGATAGCACCGGACGCGACGGCGACCATGCCGCCAGTAACTGCGGCAGACCCGTCTCCAACGCCGCCCGTGCCGGCGCCGGCGCCAGCCCCGATCCCGATCCCAGTCCCGATCCCAGCCCCGATCCCAGCGTCGATGGTCGACCGGCTGCACCTCCGCATGTGCACCTTCGTCGTCGAGGGCCTCTGCCTCAATTTCATCGAGAATGCCGTTTCCAGCGCTTGGAACACCGGCCGCTGCCTCGATCGGGCGAATTGCCCCTGCAAGGGCCGCGGCCCCGGCAATGCCAAACATCGCCGTCAAGAAGGATCGCCGATCCATAGTAACCTCCCAACGTTGCATAAGCTGAACGAAGCGCTCGGCTGCCGAATGAGCAGGCCGGCGCATGGTGAAAATAGAGGATTCGCCAGCCGCCGAAGCGGCTTGCGAATCCTATCAGCGCAGGAAGGGACGTTGCTGCGCCGATCGACGACATGTCAGCCAAGGACTATCCCCATCACCAGAAAGGTGACAGCTGTCGCGAAAATCGGTGCGAGCAACCAGCGCGCTTGGCCAACACTTTTGTCCATCTGTCTCTCCGAATTCCGGGAGACAAACAGCCATGAACAGAGAGCCGTTCCCGTCGGTAAGACCAATGCGCTCGCAGACCAGACTTAAGTCGCACGTCTCACCCGACCGAAGCCCCAGCGGAGGAACATTTTCATTTGGCTCAAGTTCAGTTGCCGTCAGCGTTGAACGATCCTGTCATGCTGACTCGCAAGGAGAAACGGTATGAAAATGCACCTAACGGGCGCCGCAGCGGCGCTATTGCTGTTGGCTGGTGTCGGCGCCGTTGCCGCTCAGGACGTTGTCATTCAGCCTGAACAGGACACGGTCATCCGCGAGTATGTGAAGAAGCAGCCTCTCGCTTCGGTCAAGGTTCCCGGTGTGGAACTGAATATTGGTAGCGCGTTGCCGGACACGGTCGAACTTCATGAGATCCCCGATGTCAAATACCGCTACGTGGTGGTCGACAACCGCACCGTCCTGGTGGATCCGGGCACCCGCAAGATCATCAAGGTCTACGATTGAATTTCGAACTGTCCAACCCGCCGCCAGCCATGGCGGCGGGTTGCCCAGCTTCCAATCAGGACGAGTGAAGATGACAAGCAAAGCTGTGACATCCCCTGCTTTGGGCGTTCGCCTGGCCGATCTCCAAGCCAGGATGCGTGATGCGCGGGTGACGGATGCCGAAATGAAAACCTTTCAAAAGGTCGCGGCCATCATGGAAGATCGTCATGGTCGGATCGATGCCGACGACCTGATTGCGGCATCGTTCCTCGCCGATCCGGTGCAGGACCCGGCAAACGCCCTGAGCGACATCCCGACAAGCCAGCAGACTTTTTGACTCCCTGACCGGGAAAGCGCGCCGAAAGTCTCAGCCGAATCCGCACTTTTGCTCCGGCCTATTCCGCTTTCGCGGAAGTTTCGAGCGGCCCGCAATGTGCAATGTTGCTAATGCGGCGGTACGAGCCGCCCTGGTTGACGCGGGCGCCCGAGCCATCCCAACAATGCGCCCCCCCGTCCGCGTCGACCACGGCAGCCGCCTGTCTTCTCTCGCGAAGTCCTCAAGCCGGCCCGCCTGATAATGCGCGCTGCGGCGACGGTCGGGCTTCAGCCGCCGACAAGCGCCTTTGTGGTCACCAGATTGACGCCGGCCTCGGCGATTCGCCATTGTGCCTGAGGATGACCTGCTCGGCACTCTCGCTGGCATTGTCCAGCGTGCTGTGCACATCGGAGACCACGGTCACGCCGAGCCCTCTGGCGATGGCGCCCTTGACCGTCGCGGCCACGCAAAAATCGGTCTGTGCGCCCAAGAGCACGACAGCACTCGCACCCTGACCGGCAAGCCAGTCGCCGAAGGCAGGATTGCTGAAAGCATCGCGAACGGATTTGGCAAAGGTCGGCTCGTCCGCCGCTTGGCCGAGCGCGGGCCAAACCGGCCAGCCCAGCTCATCCGGTGCCAACGGGTCGCCATCGGGTCCGTCATGCCTGATAAAAGCGACCTTGCGCCCGCCGCGCCGCGCCCAATCGATCACCGCCTTGGTGCGCTCGACAATATCAGGCGCATCATGGATCGGCTGCTCGTGCACACCGTCGAACATGCCGGTCTGGAGATCGATGACGATGAGCGGCGCATTGTCTGGGAGGCTGGGTGCTGGCATGGGTTTTACATAGCACGGCGGACAGGGTGATCAAGATTTCGCTCATTCCGGCGCGCCGGCAAACAGCACCACGCCGTCGCCGCCGGTGGCCGGCAGTCGCGGATGGTGCGGTCGTTGCCGCCGGTCAGCACCGCGCCGTCGGCGGCGAAGGCCACCGCATAAATCGGGCCGGTCTGGCTGTCCAACATTGCGATCCGGTTGCCGCTATTGGAGGGCGGGCGCCTTGCCGCGCCTCCTTGGATTTATTGCAGTTTGCCGATTTCAGCCCGCATGGTTGACAGATGGCCGCAGTCTGGCATCATCGGATCGGGATTTTAGGAGAGTCTGATATGAAAAAAATCTATGTGAAGCCATCGTTCTTGAAAAAAGGCCGGTTGTCGGCGGTCACTGCGGCCAACGGCTCCTCGTTGCCGACACCGCAATAATTTCAGCGCCACCTGCTCCTGGCGCGTCCAAACCTCAACGCACCAGGATCAGGTCGTCCAACACCATTTGCCAATAGTGCTTCGTCGACAGGCGAACACGCGTTACAGCTTTGAGCATTGGAGCGTAGTGCAGCGGCGTTAGCGCCGACAGCGTGACCTCGTCGCTTGCAATCAGCTGCTCGCCAAGCCAGCTTTCGATCAGCGCCACCTCCCCTTCCGACGCCAGCCAGGCGGCGCTCAGCATGACCGAGTGAAAGCCGAACGGCCGTTCGCAGCTGAATTCGGCCGGCAGCCCGCTGCTGGTGTAGAGCACATGGTCGCCGGAAACATTACCATTGACATAGCCCTGGCTGTCCTTGGTGAAGTCGCGGGCCATCGCATTCAGGTTGCGCCACGCCAATCCGGCATGGCCAGCCGGAATTTTCCTGAGGCTGCGCGACGTCACATCGTCGAAATCGATCGTTTCGAGGGCGGCATCAGTGTCGATGCCGGCGCGTTGCGGCGACAGCAGGCCGAGATCCGCCGAGTAGGGCGATAGCGTCAGCCGCCGCGCCAAGCCGCCGCCGCTGACGCTGACCGTGTCGGCTTCTTCAGCCAGGTCGAAGCTGAAGACGGCACCCGGCGCCAGTGCCCGCGTCTCCAGGACGTACCCATTCCCCGACACGGAGAGGGTCGCTGGTCCATCGCCGGCGACGCGCCCGCTGACGCGGCGCGGCGGTGCCAGACCGACAGGCAGCAGCATCTCCTGCGATACCATCCCGGCCGGCGAACCCGGCAGCGGCAGGAAGTGTCGGGACTGAATGTCATTTTCGCTTTTCGCCTGCCAGCCGGGCGGCACCGAAACCACAAAGCGCCAGTTGCCCGGCTTGCGGATCACTGCCTTTCTGCTTTTCACCGACATGGGAAAGTTGGCAAAGCCGGCATTGTTGGTGCGCGCGGACGCGGCGAGCTTGCCGGCTTCGTCATACAGCCGCACCATGATCCCGGCCATCGGCCGGTCTCCGGCGCCGTATTTGCCGTCGCGATCGACATCGAAATAGACGAAGGACGAGTAATTGAGCATACCCCCGCGGGCGTTCCAATCGGTACGGACGGCATAGTCGGCAGCCGGATTGGTTAGCCGCCGTCCCTTGCGACGGCTGCGCTTCCGCCACAGCAGCCAGGACGCGACAGCAGCCGCAAGCACCACAATGGCGGCGGCCAGTATCTGGACAGCGCCCAAGTCAGGCATGGAGCCTCGCTTCACAAATCTCATGGGGGATTGCGTTCACGGGCGATCCGGCTGCGTTGGGCTACTTGCCGACAGGTTATTGCATGTCGGCCAAAAGCGAACCCGGATTTGGGACAGCGACATGCATCGAGACAAAGACTTAAAGCGCGTTGCAGGAATCCGTTCAAGCGCGACGCATGAAAGCAGTCGCCTTACTTCAATTCCACCCACACCGGCGCATGGTCGCTGGCGCCGTCCTCGCCGCGCACGTCGCGGTCGATGCCGGCAACGGTCAGGCGGCGTGCCAGTTTCTTCGACAGCAGGATGTGATCGAGCCGGAGGCCCGCATCGCGCGGCCAGCGGTTGCGGCGATAGTCCCAGAATGTGTAGAGCGTTTCCTTCGGATGCTTCTTGCGCAGGGCATCAAGCCAACCCTGGTCGAGCAGGCGCTGGAACGACGCCCGGCTTTCCGGCTGCACCAGCGCGTTGTCCTCATAGGAGCGGGTGGGGTAGATATCGCGCGGCTCGGGCACGATGTTGTAGTCGCCGGCCAGCACCACCGGCAGGCCGGTGTCGAGCAACTGTTCGGCATGCACCTCCAGCCGCGCGTGCCAGGCGAGTTTGTAGGCGAATTTCGGGCCGGGCTGAGGATTGCCGTTCGGCGCATAGAGACAAGCGACGATGATGCCGTTCACCGCCGCCTCGATATAGCGGCTCTGCCTGTCGGCATCGTCGCCGGGCAAGGCATCGCGGGTCAGCACTGGCTCGGCACCCCGCGCCAGGATGGCAACACCGTTCCACGTCGGCTCGCCCTTCCACACCGCGCCATAGCCGGCCGCCGCCAATGCCGAGCGCGGAAACTGCATGTCGCGCGCCTTCAGTTCCTGCAGGCAGACGACATCGGGTTTTGCCGCAGCCAGCCAAGCCAGCAAATTTTCAAGCCGGCTGTTGATGTTGTTGATGTTGAAGGAGGCGATCTTCATCGCTTCAGGAAGCGATCCGACCCGACCACGCCTTCACCGTCTCGGCCAGCGTCTTCAGATGGTCGGCCGCCGAAAATCCCGAGATGCTCTTGCGTGGCTTGAGATCATGGTCGCCATCCTCCAGCCAGATAATCTCGATGCGGTCGGAAAGGCCATAAGTCGCAACCTCGTCCCTGGTGCCGAACTCGTCGCGCGTGCCCTGGAAGATCAGCGTCGGCGTCTTCAACCCGGCGAGGTGTTTTGTCCGCAATTGCTCGGGCTTGGCCGGCGGATGGAAGGGATAGCCGAGGCAGACCAGCCCTGAAATCTCGCCCTTGGCAAACATCTCGTCGGCGATCATGGAGGCGACGCGCCCGCCCATCGACTTGCCGCCGATGATCAGCGGTCCCGTCACGCCCTTTGCCCTGAGGTCGGCTATCGCCTTGATATATTCCGGGTTGACCGTCTCGGCCCGCGGCGGTGGCTTGCGGTGGCCGTAGCGGCGCGCGGCCATATAGTGGAATTCAAAGCGCGCGACCTGGAAGCCGGCCGCGGCCAGCGCCTTGGCGGTGGCGGTCATCGAGGGCGAATCCATCGACGCACCGGCGCCGTGGGCGAGCAGAATGGTGGTGGGCGCGGTGTCGGGACCGTCGAAGAGGAAGGCGGTCATGGGGCGGTCTCGCTGGAGAGGTCGAGTTCCGTCACACCCCCCTCTGTCCTGCCGGACATCTCCCCCGCAAGGGGGGAGATTGCGCGCTCAACCGCTTTCGCCAATCTCCCACTTTGCAAGAAGGAGCGGGACGCCCAAGCTTCCGATCTCCCCCCTTGCGGGGGAGATGGCCGGTAGGCCAGAGGGGGGTGTTCAAGCGCCAGCATCCCTCACCCCGCCGTCCGCGCCAACTGCAAATCCACGAACTGCACGCCCTTGGCTGCAACCCGTGCCCATTCGGACTCCGCGTCGAGTTCGAGATAACGCACCCACAGGCCCCGCGCCTCCGGCAGATTGCCGGCGTCGAATTCCAGTCGGGCGAGGTTGAACACCGGATCGGCATAGGTCTTGTCGAGCGCGATCGCTTTCTGCAGGTGCCTTCGCGCCGAGGCTTCGCGACCTTGCTCGCTCATCAGTCCGGCCAGGTTGAACCACGCCTCGACGAAGGCCGGGTCGAGTTTTATCGCATTGATATAGTCGTGCGCGGCGTCCGCCGCGTGGCCGCCGGCGCGCAGGCAGTTGGCGCGGTTGAAGGCGGCAATCGCATCGCTCGGATCGATGGCCAGGCAGCGCTGGTAGAGCGCGGCGGCCCCATCATTGTCGCCCTGCTCCTCCGCCGCTTCCGCCTCGGCGAACAACTCCTCTAGCGTGTCGTCACCCTCTGCCCCGGCTGTTCCGAGATCGAACAGCAACTGCCCATCGAGTTCGCTCTGGCCGCCTTCGAGATAGATGGCATCGGCGCGCCCATGCTGCGAGCCGACATTGAGCGACTTGGCGGTCAGCGACGCCACCGGGCCGGAGCGGTGGACGGAGCGCGCGATCGCCCCCCATGTCGCGCCGCCGGCGATGAGCCCGGCATATTTGCGCGCCAGGATCAGGTCGCGGAAGGAATAGGGTTCAACGTCATGCTCGAACGCATCGAACAGGCCGAGCAGGTCGAGGTCGGAGCCTGATAGCCGCGACTGATCGATCAGCGATTGCCGCGACAGCGAAGACGCTTCCGGTGTCTTCATCAGTCCGAGAAGGCGCAGGAATCCGTTCTCGCTGATCAGCGTTCGCCCGGCCGCGCGCTCGGCGGCGACACGGCGCTCGATCTCGGCATCGCCGTTCCTGGAGAGCCCGGCTTTGGCCAACAGTGTCCGGCCGAAGACGACATGCGTGGTGCGCCTGGTGATACCGCGCCGCAGCTGGCCGTGTCGGCGTTCCACTTCCCGCGCAGCCAGCCTGAGCGGAAAAGCCGCCAGCGCGCCTATCGTGCCAAAAACAGCGCCGGTCGGTGCCGTCATTTCTTGCTCTTGCCGACCGCCTTCAGCAGATTGGCCTTCAACGGATTTTCAGCAGCACCACCCGCTGCCGCCTTCTTCGCGGCGGGCTTGGCAACCTCGTCGGCCTTGCTTTTCGACTTGGCCGGCGGCTTCGATTGCGACAGGCTCGCCTTGAGCGCATCCATCAGATTGATGACATTACCGCGCTCGGGTGCCGCCGCGATGATCGGCTTGTGGCCTTTCAGCTTCTCGCGGATCATCGTCATGAGTGCCGCCTCGTAGCGGTCCTCATAGTTCTTCGGATCGAAGGTGGTTTCCTTCTGCTTGATCAGTGCTTCGGCGAGCTGCAGCATTTCGGGATCGGGCTTGCCGGCTGGGATGTTGCCGAAATATTCAGCCGTGCCACGCACTTCGTTCGGATTCCTCAAGGTGCACACGAACATGCCGTTCTCGCGCGCGCCGATCGTCACCACCCGCTCGCGGCTCGACAGCACCAGGCGTGCGATCGCCAGCTTGCCGGATTTGCGCATGGCTTCGCGCAGCACGGCGAAGGTCTCCTCCGCCATCGCGCCGTCAGGCGCCATGTAGTAGGGCGCGTCCTGATAGATGACGTCGACCTCGTCCTCGTCCACGAAGGCCTCGATGTTCATCGTGTGATTGGATTCGATGCGCACCGCATCGAGGTCGGCATCATCTATGATGATGTACTGCTTGTCCTCGTATTCGTAGCCCTTGACCAGATCAGCACGCTCGACGAGCCCCAATTCGGGGTCGACCGGTTTCATGTTGATGCGGTTGTGGGTCTTCTTATGCAGTTGGTTGAACGAGATGCGCTCGCTGGCGCTGGTGGCGGGATATAACCGCACCGGACAGCTGACGAGGCTGAGTTTGAGGTAACCTTTCCAACTTGCCCTGGGCGCCATGAAACACTCCTACGCGGCCATGCACTGACATTCACTGCAGCGCTTTTCGTCCGAAGGACGAACGAGGCTGCGCAAATCCTACACCGACCCCGCACAATACAGGCAAATCCCTGACGAAATCTTCCGCCACGTCTTTGAGGTCGTGGCGGAGAGAATAATTCAAATTGTCGGAAGCGTCGATGGCGTTGGGTTCCTCGCCCCGCAACGCTCTCCTCCATTTCATGGGGGCCGAGGAACCTAGTTCTTCAAGGTCGGCAAATCCCGCGCGAACTCGTCGATCTCGGCCCACGGATCGCCCGACGTCGCCAGCAGCCCCGGCAGGGAGGAATAGTTCAGATCCTGCGGCGCATCGATGGATTCGAGGTCGCTCCAACTGACCGGCGTCGAGGCCGGCAGATTGGTGCGGGCGCGCAGCGAGTAAGGTGCTGCCGAGGTGTGGCCGCGCGCATTGCGGTGATAATCGATGAAGATGCGCTTCTTGCGGTTGTCCTTGCCCATGGTGGTGGTGAAGGTGTCAGGCGCCGTTGCCGCCAGATGCGTGGCGATCGCGCTGGTCGCCTGGTGCAGCTTCTTCCAGTTCTGCGCGCCCGTCACCGGCACGGTGATGTGGATGCCGCTGCCGCCGGAGGTCTTGGCGAACGGTACCAGCCCCAGGCGCTCCAATTCGCCCTTGATGTGCACGGCGGCCTCGACCACCTCGCGCCATGAAATCCCTTCTCCCGGATCGAGGTCGAGGACGATCTGGTCGGGCCTGTCGAGGCTGGTGCGGTGGGTGCCCCAGGTGTGGAACTCGACGACGCCGAACTGCGCCAGCGCCAGATACCCTTTCGCGCCTTCAACCGAGAGATAGGATTTGGTCTCGCCCTCGGAATTCGTCGCCTCGAATGTCACCACTGAGGGCGGCATGCCGGTGAAGGCGTGGCGCTGGAAGAAGCAATCCTTCGGCAGGCCGGTCGGGCAGCGCACCAGCGACACCGGCCGGCCGAGGATGTGCGGCAGCATGAAGTCGCCGACCAGCGCGTAATAGACCGCGATGTCGAGCTTGGTCGGGCCGGTCTTGCCGAACAGCCGGCGCGTCGGGTTGGTCACCCAGATTGTGGCAAGGTCGGCCTCGGCGATCAGCCGCTTGCGTTTGGACGAGACCGGCGTCGACAGGCCGACATCCCTCAAACCACGGAAGACGCCGTGGCGCAGCGCATTGTCTGAGGTGCGGTTGGCGTAATGAATGCGCGCCGACAGCAGCGGCCGCACCCAGTTCATCTCGCGCATGATTTCGCGCGGGACACCCTCGGGCGGGGTGGCGCCTTCCCGCAGCGGCTCCAGCCTGGCGAGCAACTCACCGGCGGTGGCGGCATCGAAACCGGTGCCGACCTTGCCGCGATAATGCAATTCACCACCCTCGAACTCTGCCATGCCGAGCGCCGCCAGCCCTTCGGCCGCATCGGAGATGGTGAAGCCGGCGATGACGAAGTCGTCCGACAGCAACGCCTTGGTCTTGGTCCAGCTTTTGCTTCGGCCGCTCTGATAGATGGCCGTGGCGCGCTTTGAGACGACACCCTCCAGCCCGAGTTCCGACACCTGGTCGTAGAGCCCCTGCCCCGAACCTTCGACATGGTCGGAGAACTGGATGGCGGAATTGGCGCCGACGCCCGACAGCATCTGCGCCAGCAGCGCCTTGCGCCGGACCAGCGGCGCCTTGGTCAGGTCCCAGCCGTCGAGGTGGAGAAGATCGAAGGCGTAGAAATGGAGCTTGTTGCCGGCGCCCTCGGCCAGCGCATCCTGCAGCAGCGCGAAGCGGCTGATGCCCCGGGCGTCGAGCACCACGATCTCGCCGTCGATGATGGCGTCGCGGCACGGCAGTTTGGCGAACGCATGCGGCAGGTCGCCATAGCGCTTCGTCCAGTCGATGCCGCCACGGGTGATCAGCTTGACGACGCCGCCAGCGAGATGCGCCATGGTGCGGTAGCCGTCGAATTTGATCTCGTGCAGCCAGACTTGTTGGGTGTCGTCGCCATCGGGTGGCTTTGGCACCTGCGTCGCCAGTTGCGGCTCGATACGGGCAAGCATGGGGGCCTTGAACACGCCCGGCAGCGTGCCGGGCTTCAGCGATCCCTGTCTGGGCGCGGGTTTGGCAGCGGGCTTCGCCGGCGCCGCCAGCTCCTCGATGCGCAATCCGGATTTGACGCTTTCCGGGCGGGCCGTGAGGATGTCAAGCGCGGTGTCGGCGGCGAGGTCGCGTTCCTTGAAAAGCAGCCAGTTCTTCTTGTTTTCGTCTTCGCCGGGTTTCGGCTTCAGCCGGGTCAGCATCCAGCCGCCATTGAGCTTGTCGCCGGCCAGCCGGAACTTGAAGGCGCCGGTTCGCAAGCTCTTTTCGACGTCGTCCATCGGCGCCCATGTGCCGGTATCCCAGACGATCATCGGCCCGCCGCCATACTCGCCCTCGGGAATGACACCCTCGAAGTCGATATATTCGAGCGGATGATCCTCGGTCTCGACCGCCAGCCTCTTGTCGGCCGGATTGAGCGAAGGCCCGCGCGGCACCGCCCAGCTCTTCAAGACATCGCCGACCTGCAGGCGCAGATCATAATGGTCAGCGGTGGCGTGGTGCTTGTGGACGACGAAGCGGTTGCCGTCGCTGCTGACGAGCCCGCCAACCGGTTCCGGCGTCTTGGCGAATTCGCGTTTGGCGCGATAGGCTTTGAGCTTTGGTGGAGTCGTCATCGCCAGGATCGAAGCACGGCGGCCAGGAACAAGCCAGTCACGCTCTCAATCGTCAGCGGCCGGCGTCAACTCGAGCTCCGCCGGCGACAGTCCTTGCTGCAGCTGGCTCAGCCGGAATTCGTCGACCCAATAGGCCTCGCCGTCGACCAGAACCCGGGCCTGGTAGGTGCCTGCCGAAAAACGCTGCGCGGTGATGTAGACCTTGTGACGATCGAGCGCCTTGCGCACCGCGGCGCGCTTGGAATTCTGACCTGTGACGGGACTGAACATGACACTGCCCTCGGTCGCCCCAGACACACAACGCGGCCGCTGCCGGCAGCCTGACGACTGGGGTCAAGGATGGCGCAGACGCGCCGTCCTGTCAATTTCGCGGACAGCGCAGGATGCGGCCCGGTTAAATTTACCAATCTTTTGAATATGCTTGGGCCTTGGCCTGAATCAAGACGTGAAGCACACGAAGATGAACTGTGCACCACCACGCCGCCAAAACTAGCGTCCGTCGCTGCCGCTCTGCTACGCGGCCGGCGTGCCCGAATGAGCAGATTTTTGAACTTCCGTGCCGATGAGATCGAGTGTCCCCGCCGCAACATCGGCAACCTGGAGCCGCTGGACGCAATAGACCCCACCGGCGTTGTTTTCTTTACACAAACCTGGAGCGATGCATGGGCAAGGCATGGGCGGCTGGAGCGTCCGGTTGGGGACACCGAATGGGCCCCATTGCTCAGGCGACGTCAGACCGTACAGCCCCACCGCTGGAGTTCCGACAGAGGCCGCGATGTGCATCGGGCCGCTCTCATTGCCAAGAAAGATCGACGCTTCGGCCAACAATGCTGTCAAGACCTCAAGCGAGGCTTTTCCGACCACACTTGCGACCGGCGATGCTGCCACTTCAAGGATCCTTTGCGCGGCAAGCCCTTCATCCGGCCCACCAACGAGCAGGGATCGCAGCCCGGTTTTGGCGTATACCTCATCGATGACCGCAGCAAAATGTTGCGGCGGCCAGCAACGGCCTTCAAACCTCGCGCCGGCATGCACGGCCACATAGGACTTCTTCGCCAAAGCGTTTTCCGCAAGAAGCCTGGCACACTCTTCCTGGGCAGTCCTGGTCGGCTGCAGCCGAGGCGTTGGATCCTGATAATCCAACCCGAGGGCGCTGAGTGGAGACAGGTTCCTGTAGAGATAATGCGGTCCGCCATGTCCGAAGGTCGCGGCGAGCACGTTTGCAAGCTGGATTTCCCAGAACTTCATCGGATGCTCGGAAGGATCGAAGCCGACGCGAAGTGGAGCCCCGATCAAACGATGCATGATCCGCGAGGTTTTTGAATCGGTGAGGTCGATGCTAAGATCGAATTTCCGACGCCGCAGATCAGAGATGACGCCACGATAGTCGCTCAAACGCTTGAGCAGAGTCCTTCCTCTGCCACGGGATTCAAAGCCAACGGCAACATCGGCGATCCCTTGCGCGACGATGAACTGCTTGAGACCCGGCGCACAAAGCATGGTCACCGATGCTTGCGGATAAGAAAGACGCAGATTGCGAACCAAAGCAGATGTCAGAACGACATCTCCAATGTACTTCGTTTGAATAATGAGGATGGAACGAATCCCATCTCCTAAACTTGCATCCATCGATATGATCTGCCGAAAACGCCAACTTAAAAAATCTGCCGAGGACACTCATTTCTGAACGGCAAGCGGCGCTTTCAGATATAGAGCCAACCAACCCAGTCAACAAGCTTGCCGGCCTTGGTGCCTCTTTACATCGGTCGTCGGCAAACGCTCGTACTCAGTCCTTCAATCGCCGCAAGCGGCGCGTCAGGCCCTGGACGGCCTTGAGCAGCCGGGGACGCGACCGCGTCATGCCTTCGACCCGGCTGCGCAGCAAAATGGCTGCGTTCGCAGCTCTGCCCCGCACCGTCACCGGTTCGCAGATCTCGGCCAGTACCGAGCTCGAGGCACCGATATGTTGCTTGTAGCCCTGGCCGCCGACCGACAGGTCGAAATAGTCGAAGCCCCGCTCGCATCCCCACACCATCAGCTTGCCCATCGTCGTCAGGCCGGGTGAGACATTGGCGACCGCATTCTGGTCGATGCCGAGCAGGAGGGCGTGAAGTGTGCCTTTTCTCACCAGCACATAGATGGAGGCAAGCCAAGCTTCACCGACGCGTAGTCCGAAGAGCCGCACCGATCCGTTGGACAGGCCTTGCAGCGCCGCGGCGCGGTAGAAATCGACGACCGGGGCCTGCGTCAGGAGGTCGAAACGCCCGAGCTCACGAAAACGCTTGAGCCGCAGTTCCAGCAGTGCATCCAGGAGCTCCTCGGTCAGGTCAGGCGTATCGGCCTCGACCAAAGCGAGGCCACCAAGCTGTTCGAAGCCGCGGCAATGCTTGCGGAAGGCCTTGGCAAAGGACGGCTTGCAGATTCGCTTGATGAGCGTCTCCGGGTCGCCATGCAGGACGAGGCCGGAGGTGACCTGGATGGAGTCGCGCGCCACCGAAAGCAATGCCAGCGGATTGGCCACGCCGTGGACCTGCTGCGGAATTCCCGCGATATGGATGCGATCCGCCGATGGCAGCACGGCACGGACCGCTGCCCACATGGCGTCGGCACTCTGCCTAGTCCACGCTCTCCCATCCGCCAGCAGCGGCACCGCGTAGTCGCACACGCGGCAGCTCAGCCATTCGATCACGTGGTGGCCGAGAGCCCGGCGCCGCATCAGCGGCAGCAGCATGGCCGGCGCGCCGGTCACGGCGTCACTCACCTCGACGAGGACCAGATCCGCGTCTTTGGGCATCAGCCGTGCGGCGATTCCTTCGACCCAGGCATAATGCTGGTGGGCAGTGCAGACGCCGTGAGCTTCAAGGAGCAGCCATAGCAGCCTTACGGTGTCGAAGCTGGTGTGCAGCCGAGCCGTGAAGTGCGCGGTTGCATCAACGTTGGCGACAGTCGGGGAAAATGGCCCACCGGGCAAATCCCCTATCGGAGTCGTTCCCGCCGCGTAGCTTGCCACATGCTTCTCCCGTCATTCTGATCCCCCACGCAGGCGCCGCAAACCCCGCATCAGTCCCTGGAGCCTCTTCAGCAGCCGAGGTTTGGAGCGCACGAACACCTCGGCCCGGTTGCGGATCTCGATGGCTGCGCTCACGGCGCTGCCTCGCACCGTAATCCCGTGGCAAAGCTCGCGCAGGCCCGAACCCAAGGCACCCATATGTTCCTTATAACTCTGGTTGCCTACCGACAGGTCGAAATAATTGAAATCGCGCCCGCGCGCCCAGCTCATCAACTTGCCCATGATCAGAAGTCCCGGCGAGACATTGGGCACCGCGCCCTGATCGATTGAGATCAGCAGAGCATGAACGGTGACTTGATGGATCAGCAGGTATTGGACCGCGATAAGAGCTTCACCCACACGCAACCCGAAGAGCCGCACCGACCCATCCGACAGGCCCTCGAGAGCGGCGTTTCGATAGAAGTCGACAACCGCCGCCTGCGTCAGCAGGTCGAAGCGGCCCAGTTCGCGAAAGCGGCTGAGCCGCATCCGGACCAGGCCGCCGAAGATGACCTCCACCAGGGCCGGCGTGTTGGCTTCGACCAGTTCCACGCCGCCAAGCCGTTCGAGGCGACGCCAGTCCTTGTTGAAAGCCTTGACGAAGGATGGCCGGCATAGGCGCTTGAGGACGGTTTCCGGATCGCCGTCGATGGCGAGGCCGAAGCTGGTATGCAGGGAATCGCGCGTGGCCGCCAGCAGGGCTAGCGGATTGGCGACACCGCTGATCGATTGCGGAATTCCCGTGATCTGGATGCGGTCCGCCGGCGGCAGCACGGAACGCACCGCGGCCCACGCGGCCTGCGCCGATTGCGTCGTCCACGGGCTGGCATCGGCCAGCAGCGGTGCCGAATAGTCGCAAACGCCACAGCTCAGCCATTCGATCACCCGATGGCGGAAGGCCGGTCGCCGTATCAGCGGCACCAGCATTCGCGGCGCACCCGTGACGGCATCGTTTACCTCCACGATGAGCAGTTCCGCACCTTGCGGCATCAGCCGCGCAACGATCCCCTCGGCCCAGGCATAATTCTGGTGGGCGGTGCACACACCGTCCGTCTGGAGGCGCAGCCAGAGCGGCCTCACCGCTTCCAGGCTGGTGTGGAGCCGCGCCGTGTAGGCATCGATGGCGACGACGGTGGCCGGATGGGAGGACTGGCCATCGGGCGAGCCGGCCACCGCAGCAATTTGCACCGCCTGGACTGCCATGTTTTTTCCTATCGCTTTGCCGTAGCGAACGGCAGCGTGCGCCGCCACGCGCCCAACCGGCTGTCGCGCGCCTCATCGGGATGCTCGATATTCCACATGCGGTGATGCGCGAAATACCACGATGCCACGAGCACGAACATCTCGGAGACCGCGGAACCCAACAACGCCCACGGCGGAGACGCGATTGCCAGCAGGGCCGCGATCAGCGCCAGGCCGACGACCGCGCCGCCCGTGGTGATGAACGCGACGATCCGAAAATCGCCGAGTATTTCAAGCACGATGCGGGGCATGATATAGAGCATGATAGGGACAAAATTCGCGATCACGAAAAGTCCGATGAACCAGGTCGAAGCGTCTTGGAGAGCCTGGGATTTTATCATCGGCAGGACGAACATGATCGCACATCCATAAGCAAGGCCGCCGAGCCCCATGACGAGCGCCCAGATCTTGGCCTGCGTCCAGACACGGCCTGTTTCATTGTTCCGCATCAGCCTGGCGAGATCCGGCTGCGTCATGTTGACGAACGCAAGGCTGATGATGCGTAGCGGAGCAAACAGCACCAGAACCGCCGCCAGCGGTGCGTAGGCGGCTGGCCCGGCAATGCCGGCGACCAGCAGCGCCAGACATTGACCCTGGATGTTGGTGGTGGTCGCGCTGAATGCCGACCAGCGCAGCTGGGGCCAGAGCCTGACATAGCGTCGCCGCGTCGGCATGCGGAAGCTGATGCGAAGCGAGCGCCGAGCCAGCCGCACCAGCACGAAAATGCCGAACACATTTGCCGCGGCTAGTGCATAGAACACGGTCTGCAGCGGGTCTTGGACCAACCAGATCGACAGCCCGGTCAGGACACAGCCGGCGACTGTAAAAGCGCCATCGCTGACGGAGACGACAACCTGCTGGCGCCGTGCGAAGAAAGCCGTGCGCATATGGCTGCGCAACGACCAGGCACCGACGAAGCAGCCGGCGGCAATTCCGCTTGGATCGCCCAGCAGATGCATCAGAACAGCTGTCCCGATGGCCATCAGCAACGCCACGATCAGCGCCGCCGTTCCGAACGCCACGTCATAGGCATCGACGCCGGCGCTGTTGGTGCTTTTGCTCATCCAGATGCTGGCGGGAACGGCGGTGAGCGACCTGATGTAGGACAGGCCGACGCCGCCCATCACCATGCCGATGGCGAACAGGCCGTAGCCTTGTGCCGACAGCAGGTGCAACAGCATGATGTTGAGGGCAAAGTGAAAGCCGCTCTGCATCGCCTCGCCGCCGATCATCAGCACGAGGCGTCGAACCAAATGGCTCGGGACCGCAAACTTCACGGGCGTGTCTCCGCTTCGCGGGCGGCCCGCGCCCGCCCCGGCCGCGCCATGGTCGTCTTTAGCTTGTCGGCGGCGATCGCCGCGATCGCGGCGGCCGCGACCGGCTCGCTGAAAATCGCCTCGTAGCGCGCTCGGCCCGCGGCGACAAAACCGCGCCAGGCCTCAGGGGCGAGGATGATCTCCTGCAATTTCGCGCCAAGAGCTGCTGCGTCGCCGGGCGGAACATGCCAGCCCGTCTCGCCGTCGCTGACCACTTCCACCAGCCCTCCAATGGCCGACACCAGCGGCGGCCGGCCGTAGGCCATCGCCTCGATGGCGACGCGCCCCAGCGATTCCGGACGCCGCGACGGCACGGTGACGATGTCGGCCCAGCGATAATGCTCCGAAGGGTCGGGTATGAAAGGCAGGACGCTGACGCGCCCGGTGAGGTCCATCGTCTCGACCAGTTCGGCCAAAGCGCGCTCGCGCTCGCTGCTTTCGAAGGCGCCGCCGACCAGCCGCACCTCGATCCTCGACTGGAGTTCCGCCGGCATCGAGGCGATCGCCTCCAGCAGGACCTCCTGCCCCTTGATCCTGTTGATGCGGCCGAGCAGCAGCACCCGCAACGGCCGCTTGCCGTCATAGGTCGTCGGTTCGACCGCCGCCGGCCCGGCAACGCCGTTGTAGACGACATGCGTGCGCGCGGTCTTGGGTTCGCCGAACGCGGCGCGCGTTGCGCGCGAGTTAAAGATCAGATCCGCATGGCTCAAGTGCATCAGGCCGACGAGTATCCTGCGCATGGCGCCTTCTGGGATCTCGTGGATGTGCAGGACCACCTTGTGAGGCAGCAAGCGCGCGGCCAGCGCATAGTCGGCCACGATCGAAGTGTTGACATAGACGAGGTCGCAATCCCTGAGGCGCCGCCACGCTCTGAACACGGCAACCGGCAATCGCGCCATCTCGATCGTCGCAAGACGGGCGACGGCCTGGCGCCTCAGCACCCAGAGCGGTTCGAAGACGATCCGGCTGGCATGGGCTTCCAAAATCTGCACGATCGGCCCGCTGCGCGGCAGAACCACCTCGATGTCGGCCGATGGAAACGCAGCGCGCAGCGCGGCAACGCTCTCCGCGAAGCTTCGGTCAGAACCATAGAGTTCATAACCCTGATGAACGCAGGCAATCCGCATCTTTATATCCCGCCGGGTGCTACAACCATCGCGCTGGGCGATTGTGGCAGAAGCCCGTCCGCAAGAATCATGCCTGGTTCGATACATCAGACTATCAGTTGATATGTCCGACTATCGGTTCGATACGCCCGACTGCCGGCCGTACGCCCCAGGCATTGCTTCGTTTCGATACAGCTACGCACAGAAGGGTTGACCGAGAATGAAACAACCACAGGGTTCAACACCGTTTTTTTACAACCCCGCGCGATGATCCCTCGCAGGATACCGAAATCGGGAGGTGGCACGGAAGTTGCCACCTGCTCATTATAAATTAAGCAATATCTAATATATGAGACATGTGAAAGTGCCGCCGGCCATGAAACCAGCAACGCCCGCCATTCTGATCCTGGGGACCCGCGGCATACCCGCGGCCCATGGCGGCTTTGAAACCTTTGCCGAAAAACTGGCGCTGTTTCTTGTCGGGCGCGGTTGGAAAGTCGGCGTCTATTGCCAGGATGAGGTCGAACGGATCGACCAGAGGGTGCGCAGCGAAACCTGGCGCGGCATCGAGCTCATTCACATCCAGGTCGCCTCCAAGGGACCGCGCGCGACGCTGGAATTCGACTGGCAATGCGCCCGCGACGCCGCCCGGCGACCGGGTGTTTGCCTGGTGCTCGGCTACAATGGCGCGGTCTTCCTGACCTGGCTCAGGCTGAAGCGACGCAAGATCTTCACCAACATGGACGGCATCGAGTGGCGCCGCCCAAAATGGGGAATGGCGGCGCGAACCTGGTTCTGGCTCAACGAATGGATCGGCGCATGGGCCTCGCATCGGCTGGTCGCCGATCATCCCGCCATCGCAGATCACCTGGCGACACGCCGGCCGCGCAGCGCCATCGCCACCATCGCCTATGGCGCCGATCCGGTGACATCAGCGCCCGAGGCGCCGGTGCGGGCGCTCGGCCTCGAGCCCGGGCGCTATCTCATCTCGATCGCCCGCATCGAACCCGACAACAACATCCTGCCGATCGTCGAAGCTTTTTGCTCCGCCAAGCGCGACATGAAGCTGGTGGTGCTGGGAACGCTGTCCGACGACATCCCCTATCATGCCGCCATCCGCAAGGCGGCGAATGGCTCGGTGGTCCTGCCGGGCGCCATCTACGACCAGGCGACGGTCAAGGCGCTCAGATACCACGCCCGCGCCTATCTGCATGGCCACACGGTCGGCGGCACCAACCCCTCGCTGGTCGAGGCGCTGGCGGCCGGCAACATGGTGATCGCCCACGACAATCCCTACAACAGATGGACCGCCGGGGCTGCGGCGATCTACTTCACCGACAAGGACAGTTGCGCCAAGCGGATGCAGCAGGCGCTGGACGATGATGCCCTGGTCAAGGCCTGCGGCGTTGCCGCCAGGGCGCGCGCCCGCGAAGCCTTTCGCTGGGACGATGTCCTGCTTGCCTATGAAAATGAGGCCTATCATTTGCTCGGCATGACTGCCGCCAAGACCACCGCGATGGATCACGCATCGCCAGGAACCGTATGACAGGCTGGTCGCGCCGGCGGGTGCTGCGGACGGCGCTGTCCACCGCGGCGGCTCTCGGCTCGCTCCCGGTCGCACCAATCGCTCGCGCAGCCGCCGGGCCGCGATTTCGGCGCGGCGTCAACGCCTGGCCCTGGTTCTCGCTGACGCGCGAATTTCCCGCTCCGCGCACCGACTATGACTGGCCGCCCTTCCAGTCGCAACGGCCGGTGCCGACCCCGGACGACCTGCGTCGGCTGCGCGGGACCGGGCTCGATTTCATCCGTCTGCCTGTTGATCCCGGCCCTTTCCTGGCCGCCGACGCCGCCACGCGCGGCAAGTTGCTGGACATGCTGGACGCGGCTGTCACGGCCACCCTCGACGCCGGTCTCGGCATCATCGTCAACATCCAGGCCAATGCGGCCACCCATTACTGGAACCCCGACCGCATGGTCTCCAGCACCGTGGCACCCGCCTTCGATCTCTATCGCGGGCTGGTCGGCGAGCTTGCCGGCAGGCTGGCGCGGTTCCAGCCCGGCAGGGTGGCGCTCGAGCCGGTCAACGAACCGGCGCAGGCCTGCGCGTCGAACGTCTGGTTGCAAATTCAGCTCGCGCTTCTGACGGCGGCAAGGGCATCGGCAGCGACCCTGCCGCTGGTCGTCACCGGAGGCTGCGGCTCGATGGTGAGCGGACTGACCGCGCTCGATCCGGCACCGCTGTCGCCCTTCGAACCGATCCTGTTCACCTTTCACTTCTATGAGCCCTATCTGTTCAGCCATCAGGGCGCGCCCTGGATGCGCGAGCCCGTCTACCGGTCGCTCAACAATGTGCCGTGGCCGGCATCCGCCGGCTCGCTGCAACAGACGCTGGCCTCGGTCAGGGCGCGCATGGCGCAGGACACCGAAACCCCTGAAGATGCCAAGAAAGCCGCCTATGCCGAGACCGAGCGTGTGCTGAAAGTCTATTTCGACGCCCGGCCCAACCGCTGGTTTGTCGACAAGTATCTTCGCCAGGTTCGCGACTGGGGAGATGCGCATGGCCTTGCGCCGGAACACATCATCATGGGCGAGTTCGGCGCGCTGCGCACCGACGCCCGCTATGTCGCCGCGCCCAACCCGGATCGCGGGCGCTACATCGCCGATGTCAGGCGGAGCGCCGAGGAACTCGGCTTCGCCTGGGCACTGTGGGATCTCTTCGACGGCATGGGCATGATGGACGATACCACCCGGGCGGTGGACCCTGATATCATCGCGGCGCTTGGCCTGACCATGCCGGTGGACTGACCGGTCTGAAAGCTGCCCGCGCCGGCCGGTAAAGCACCAATGCCAGCACCACGAACTTGGTCAGCAGCGTCGTCTTCGACGCGACGCTTTCCGAAGTGTTGATCAGGATGACCCAGCCCAGCATCGGCAGCCAGATGCCGGCATGGCAGCGGCGCGCCACCTCGAACAGGAACAGCACGAAGCCGAACGTCAGCAAAAGGGTGAAGAAGGCGCCCTGATAGAGGACCGTGCGGATGATCGGGTTCTCGATGCCCTGTTCGAGACCGTTGATGCGGCGCAGGCTGTCGATCAGCTCGACATCCGGCCCCACGATCAGATCGCGCAATTCCAGGTGCTTGAAAAGCTCGAACATCTCGACGCGGGCATTGGCGCTTCCGCTGTCCGACACGAAGCGCTCCAGCAGCGCGTCGAAAAAGCCCAGATATGCCGCCACTATGATGACGACCGGCAGCAGTGCGGCAAGCATGAAGCCGAGTGCCGCACCCAAGAGATTGACGCGGCCCTGGCGCAATTTGGTGGTGCCCTGAAAAAGCAGGTAGCAGCCGCCTAGCACCACCGTCGTCACCATCGCCGTGCGGCCGCCGAAGGCGACGAGTGCCGCGCATTGCAGGCCGATCAACCCTATCCGCACAGGCATCGACAGGGATCTGGCACCGGAGAGCAGCGCAAGCACATAGATCGACGTCACCATGGCATTGGCAAGCGGATGCCCCTGCAGCGCGCTCGAGCGCAGATCGGTGGTAAACGCCACGCCGTCCAGGCGATAGGGGAAGATAAGCGTCTTGGTGGCGAACTCGAAAAGGGCAAGCAGCGCATTCGCCGTCATGACCACGTGAACGACGGTCTGCAGCCCGGCGAAGGTCCGTTCGTCGTCCTCGCTGAGCATCAGGACCAGAAGTGCCGCGGCCACGAACGTATCGATCATGCCGGCCATGCCGGGCCGCTGCCTTGCGATGACGACGAACAGAAGCACGATCGATATGGCGGCCATCAGCGCGCTGGCCGGCCGCCTGTCGGCGAGATGGACGATATGGCCCACCGGATTGCCTGATGCGCAGGAACGCCAGGCAAACAGGAGGACGATGAGATAGGTGGACGGGTGGATCTTGGTCGCCGGGTTGCCGAACAGGCCATCATAATTGTAGCCGACCAGCCACAGCATGCCGCCCGAGATGCTGAACAGCACCGCTACCGCCGCGATCAGTCCGAAGCGCGTCAGCGCATCGAGCGACGTGCCGGCGCGGGGTGCGGCAACACCATGGTTCGAAGCGCTTGCGCTCCAACTGGCAGCCATATCAGGCGGCCTCGTCGACCAGCAAGGCGGCCGTTGGCAACCGCCCCATGACGGAAACCGCCTGCGCGGTCGTCGTGACGTCGCGCATCGGGGTGGCGTTCAGCGTGGCGACGAGCACGATCTCGTCGGCCATGGCGACCAGCGGCGAGGCATTGAGATTGTCGGCCAGCGCGCCGCCGTCGATGACGACGAGTTCGAAGCTCCGGCTGGCCCGCGCCAGCATCTGCTGCGCAAAATAGATGCCATGCGCTTCCTGGAAGACCGCCTTTGAGCGGCCCCTGCCCAGCACGGCAACGTTGCTGCCGGCTGCGTAATGGCTGACGGCCTCGAAGGCGTACTCGCCGCGCAGCACATCGAGGACTCCCGGCTGCGGATCCTTCTGGTCGCCGCCGGCATTGGCATCGATGAACAGCACACGGCTGCCCCTGGATGCCGCGGCATCGGCCAGCAGCCGCGCCACCCGGCTGCGCTGCGCGCCCTCGCCCGGCGACGATGTCACCAGGATGGAAGGCACCAGCGGCCAGTCCGCCGGACGCTGGCCCGAACTGAACATGCGCCTCAGTGCAAGGCCGACGACGGCGTCGGTCTTCTGGCTGGAGGCGACGGCGCGCGCCCCGCCGAAAGGCCACCAGCGCCGGCCAGTGCCCGACTTTGCCGGCACCACGCCCAGCACCGGCGCGTCGATGGCCGACTGCATCTGGGCGCTGGAAAGCACCGTCGGCGAGGAATATTCGGCGATCAACGCCAGACCGGTGCCGAGCCCGAGGCCGCCGAATATCGCGCCCAGCAACAGCAACGGCAAAGGCGGCCAGCTCTTCTTCAAGGCGGGCATGGCGTTGGAGATGATGCGCGCATTGGTGCTGTCGACATTGATCTGCTCGCGCGTCTCCTGGGCACGCTGGAGATAGTTCGAGTAGACGGAACGCAGCGCCTCGAGATCGCGCTGCAATTCGCGCAGCCGCACCGAGGCCTGGTCGGTGTCGAGCGATTTGCTCTTCATGCCCGCCACCTTGGCTTCCAGCGCCTGCTGGTTGGCCAGCGCCCGTTCGTAGTCGGTCTCGGTGGCGGTGGCGATGCGGCCGAGTTCGCGCGCGATCAGCTGGCGCGTGTCGCGCAGCTGCTGCTGGGCTGCGATCAGCGAGGGATGACGCGGCCCCAACTCCGTGCCGAGCTGCGAGACCTGGTCGACCAGCGTCGCCTCTTGCGCCCGCAGGCTCGAGATCACCGTCGAGCGCATTGCTTCCGAGGTCGCGTCCGCCGTGCCGCTCTGGCGGCGCATCTGGTCGACCTGCGCCTTCAGCGCCGCGGTGCGGCTCTGCGCCGCCGCAAGCTGCGTATTGATCTCGGTCAGTTCCTGGTCGCTGACCAGGTTGCCTGCCGCCATCACCATGTTGTTGGCGGACTTGTAGGCCTCGACGGCATTCTCGGCCTGCTGGACGCGTTTGCGCTGCTCGTCCAGCCGGGCGGTGATCGACTCGGAGGCGTCCCTGGCCATTTTCGCACGCGCGCTCGCCTGATCGACCAGGTAGGCCTGCGCGATGGCATTGGCCAGGAGGGCGGCCTTGTCGGCGCTCTTGGCGGTGACGATGACGTCCAGGACCAGGACCTTGTCGGCCCGCTTGACCGCCAGGCGCCGGCGCAGCGCGTCGAGTGTCTGCACCGACCTGTCGCCTTCGGCCGATGCCGAACCGAGTAGGCGCGACAGCAAGCCCTGCCCGTTGAATTCCGGATCCTGCGTCAGGTTTGTCGCCGCGATCGCCCGCATCAGCACACCTGTCGACTGGACCACGCTGACCTGGCTCTCGACCTGCGTGATGCCGCCATCGGGTGAGATACGGCTGGGATTGACGTCGTTGGTGACCACCTGCAGGTCCTGCGGATCGATGAGGATTTCCGCCGCCGAGCTGTAGAGCGCCGGCGTAAAAAGACCGTAGAGAAGGGCGACCAGCGTCAGCAGCGCGACAGTGCCGAAGATCCAGAACCGGCGGCGCACCAGGATGCGCTTCAGGTCGCCCAGTTCGACAGTCGAAGCTGCGTATGATCCCGCGCGTGCCGCATCCGGAGAGTGTTGCTGAGGAACCATGGGCAGGGATGATTGCATGGCTGCCTCCGACAATACTCCATATGCCGGCAAGATCAGTTTGCGGCGATAACCTAGCTATTCCTCCAACTGTTAAAACATTGTTAATTATGTTGAGAGGTGACGTGAATTTTGGCACGCGGTTTGCTTAAAAATATACATATCGAGGTGTTGGCTACGCAGCGAGCGGAGACGAATGCAGATGGGGTTACAATTTGACCGGACCGGCCTGGCCGGCAAGGCCGGGCACCGCCTTTTCGGACCTCCACCATGCAGATAAGTCTACGCCTGGACGGCGACTGCGTCCGCGCCTTTCATCTCACGCTGCTGGAGCGCCTTGCCGCGCTCGGCGACGTCGAACTGTCCGTCGATGTCAGGCCGGCGGGCGGCGGCATTCCGCGCAGCGCCGCGGCCCTGTTTCAACTCGAAACGGCGATACACGGACTGGCCCATGATGGACTGGCCCATGATGGACTAGCCAAGCGTGTGCCGCTTTCGGCGCTCGCGCCCTATCGGCGGTCCCCCGCTTCGCCCGACCTGGTCGTCGATCTCTGCGGCGATGTCAGGCTGGAAAGCACACGGGTCTGGCGCGTCACCTATGACGGCGCCAGCGGGGAAGCGGCCTTGCTGGCCCTGACCCTCGCCGGCCGCACGCCGCTTGCCCGCATCGAGGAGAACGGCGTTGCGATCGCCGCCGGGCGTCTGGGCACAGAATATGGCGGCATCGCGCTGGCGTCCTTCCAGGATATGCTGGCGCGCACAGCAAGCCTGATCGTCGCTGCCATGTCAGGCGCGGCAAAGTCGGTGCCCGATCTGCCAGAGCCGGCGCAGGCAGGCAGCCCGCCGCCAATGCCCTCGGCCGGCAAGCTTGGGGTCAGAGCCGGCAAGGCGCTGGCGCGGCGGATCGTCCAGAAGATCTATCACCTTTGCTACAACGCGCCGCATTGGAAGGTCGGCTGGCGGCAAACCGGGGGTTCCGATCTGTTCGACCTGCGTGCGCATCCGGCGTCGGGTTGGCAAGAGCTGCCGGACGATGGCAGCCGCTTCTACGCCGATCCGTTTCCCATCCTCTACCAGGGCCAGCTGACCCTGTTCGTCGAGGACTATATTCACCAGCTCGGCAAAGCCATCATCTCCGCCGTGCCCTTCGGCCCGGCAGGCCCGCTCGGAAGGCCTGAACCGGTGCTGGATCTGCCCTACCATCTCTCCTACCCCTTCGTCTTCGAGCGCGACGGCGAGGTCTGGATGGTGCCGGAAAGCTGCGCCAACGGCACCGTCGATCTCTACCGGGCCACCGCCTTTCCCGGCGGATGGGTCAAGGAGGCGACGCTTCTGTCCGGTGTCGTGGCCAGCGACGCCACGCTTGTCGAGCATGGCGGCGCCTGGTGGCTGTTCGCCACCGTCCGCGATGGCGGCGGCGCCTTCTCCGACACGCTGCATCTGTGGTCGGCGCCGGATTTTCGCGGCCCCTGGGCGCCGCATCCCAAAAATCCCGTGCTGATCGACATCGCCTCGGCGCGGCCGGCCGGCCGCATGGTCAGGCGCGGCAACGACCTGCTGCGCCCGGTCCAGGACTGCCGCAGGAGCTATGGCGCGGCGCTTGGCATCGCACGCATTTCTCACCTTGATTTGATCGGGATGGAGCAGGTCGTTGAAAACATCTTGCATCCAGGTGCGCTATGGAGTGGGCGTAAACTTCACACGCTCAACGAGGCTGGCGGCTTTGAGTTCATCGATGGCTCGGCGATCGCACCGCGCTGGAAGCAGCGGGCCCGCGATTAACCTAAACATTGGTTACTACCAGGCACGCGCTCCGGTTGCTTGCGGTTGATTCAGGTCCGGAAGATATTTTCTACCGGAGATTGTGAACGTGCAGTTGCCACCAGAAAGGGCAGCAGAATGAGTATCTCAGAGGCCTGCCCGGCCGAAGTCGATGTGGCGATCGTCGGTGCCGGAATGGCTGGGACCACCTTAGCCATGCTGTTGGGAAAAGCCGGGCGCAAGGTGGCGCTGATCGATCCGCACCGCGTCCACCACGAGGAGTTCCGGGCCGAGAAGATCGGCATGGATCAGATGCTGCTGTTCGAAAAGCTCGGCCTCGATGCGACACTCAAGCGTCTCGTCACCTCGACGACCGACACGCATGTCTTTCGCCTCGGCCAGTTTTTCGCGCATGAGAAGAAGGCTGAATTCACATTCTCCTACGGCGCGCTGATCAATGGCCTGCGCGATGCCTTGCCTGCGCAAGTGCCGCTGACGGTCGGCAAGGTAACCGAAGTCTCGACTGGACCGGACCGGCAGCGGCTTGTGCTGGCCGACGGCGCCGTCATCGATGCCCGCCTGCTGGTGGTGGCAACCGGCCACGGCGAGGCGGTGCGGCGCGCTGTCGGCGTCGAGCGTATCGAGCAATCGAAGGCGCATTCACTGTCGATGGGATTCGACCTCGCCATCTCGCCGCGTAATTTCGGTCATCAGTCCGTCACCTGCTACAGCAGGCGGGCTGCCGACCGTATCGCCTACATCAGCATCTTTCCCCTCGGCGACAAGATGCGGGCGAACATGTTCCTCTATCGCAATGTGGCCGAAGCGTGGACGCGGGCGTTTCGCCAGGAGCCGCAAAAGATGCTCTGCGAGCTGATGCCCGAAATAGCAGCGCGATGTGGCAACTTCGAAGTCGCAAGTCCTGTCGAGGTCAGACAGATCAGTCTGAGCACCACGCAAGGCCATCGCCGCGACGGGGTCATCTTCATCGGCGATGCCTTCTGCACGACGTGTCCAACACCGGGCGTCGGCATCGGCCGGGTGATGACCGACGTCGATCAGCTCCATTCGGTTCACATTCCACGATGGCTCGAAACACCAGGCATGGCGGCTGACAAGATCAACGCTTTCTATGACGACCCGGTCAAGGTGGCTGCCGATGAGGATGGCATGCGGGTGAGTTACTATGCCAAGTCGATCACCGCCGGCACCGGACTGGAATGGCGCGCAAGGCGCCTGCGCAACAACACCGCGCGCCAGTTGATGATCATCGGCCGCAAGGTCCGGCATCTGGGACAGCGGCGGGCGCCCAGCATGGCGTAAGCCCGCGCTCTCTCGGCAGAAAGGCGCGGGCCGATCTGAGGCCCCGATCTTCGGCAGGCGATGGAGGGCACCACATGCCGCAAGCATCAACTTTTAGAGACGGCTAGTGTTCCGTCTGGCCCCGCTTGGTCCTGCCCAAGGGCTGTGCTGAACGCGCTGGCAACAGCGCCCCGTCTTGCCTCTCCGCGCGATGTTGTAAATCGTTTCATCCAAGGTATTTTGGCCATCGGGAACAGAGGGAATAGTTATGTCCAACAGCGCCTTGCCGCTGGTCATCAGTGCGCCGGAACCACGCACGCTCGACCTGATCTTCACAGCACGGCAGTTGGCGCGGCTCAAGGCGCATTATCGCATTGTCGAGACGACCGCTGACGGCATCGCGAAACTGCCGGCCGACGTGCTGGCCGAGGCGCGCTATATCATCGGCCAGCCGCCCATATCGCCCGAAACGCTTGATCGGATGAAGGCGCTGCGCTGCGTCTTCAATGTCGAGACCAACCTCATCAACAACATGCCCTACGAGACGTTGTTCGCGCGCGGCATCCATGTCGTCACCACCGGCCTGGTGTTCGCCGAGCCGGTCGCGGAGCTTGGCCTTGCCATGGCGCTCAACCTCGCCCGCGACATCGTCGATGCCGATCTCGCCTTCCGCCAGGGACAGGAACTGTGGGGCGGCGACGGCAACCACACGGCGCGGCTCTTGTCCGGCGCCGATGTCGGCATCATCGGCTTCGGCGATCTCGGCCGGGCGCTCAACCGGCTGCTGTCGGGTTTCCGCACCCGCACCAAAGTCTTCGATCCCTGGCTGCCGCCATCGATCCTCATCGACAATGGCGTCGAACCGGCCTCTCTCGACGAGGTGCTGTCGACCAGCGACTTCATCTTCGTCGTTGCGTCGGTGACCAGCGAGAACCAGGGTTTTCTCGGTGCCGAGGCCTTTGCCGGCATGCGCAAGGGCGCCGCCTTCATCCTGCTCAGCCGCGCCGGCGTGGTCGACTTCCCGGCGCTGATGGCGGCGGTGAAGAGCGGCCACATCGTCGCCGCCAGCGACGTTTTCCCCGAAGAACCGCTGGCGCGGGACCATCCGGTGCGCACCCTGCCCGGCTTCCTGCGCTCGGCTCACCGTGCCGGCGCGCTCGACATCGCCTTCAAGCGCATGGGCGATATGGTGCTGGAGGACATGGACCTGATCGACCGCGGCCTGCCGCCGCTGCGCTCCAAGCGCGCCGAGCGCGAGACGGTTTCGCGCATGCGTTCCAAGCCGGCCGACAGGAATTGAAGCGTGGATTTTCGTCCCGGTCGGCCGACCCTCGACAAGGTCGGCTTCACAAGAGCGCGGCCGGCGACGACGCTCCCGCAATCGAATTTGCGGAGGGAAGCCATGGACATGAAGAAGATCTATGAAAAACCGATGCTGCTCAAACGGCAGAAACTCTCTGCCGTGACGGCGCAGCAAGCCGCTTCAGGAGTGACAGGTCCGACAGGGCCGACAGGCTGACGCCTCGCGGCGTCCAATAAAGGCAGCATTGGACGCGCCTGCGGGTCGGCGGCGAAACGGCAGTCGCTCGCAACTCAGGGTTCATGGCTGCTCTTCGCTCTGCGGGCAACCGCTTCCATAAAAGAGCGCGCGGCAGCGTCACAAGCCGTTCTGGACGGTCCGTTCGCGGACAGCACGACCTCCGCGGCCTTCCGCGACATGCCGTATTTCCGGGCGAAGATCGCAGCGTGGTAAGGTTCGTTTTTGGCTGCCGGTGTCGCGGACGTGATCCTGGCCTTGGTCATTGGCGGGTCCGCCTGAAACTTTCGAGCAACTCGCCTTCATTGCGGCAGCCATTCTGAAACAGCGAAAACACCGTGGCTGCCAGCCGCTGTACGTCCGACTCCCCTGACATGCGGTCAAGTTTGCGCTCCAGGCAGACCCGATCGAAGACGCGCTGGCACAGCTGCAGATCGGAAGGATGGAAACCGGGATTGCGCTTATGAAGGCTCGACATAAGAAGCCCCTTTCGGAGCAGCGACCACTTCCTTTGACGCTGTGGATCAAAAAATGAAATCGGACTGAGCAAGTGTCAACATCGGCCTCATCACAGTAAGTATCGTACAATTCTCCCGCCGGTCTGCCCTTCTTTTTTCGAACGGTTCTCAGGCCCGCGCGACATGGCGCTTTGTCATTAGCCGGCGGATTTTATCGGCCCTCACCGTGATCCGGCGCTCTCAAGAAATATGTCGGTTTTGTACCAAGTGGCGCTTGGTACGTTTCCGACACTAACATTCAGGCCGATCTTTTCATATGCGAACGGGCGTTGGGGGGCGCCGTGCTTCGAATTTCATATCGCATTGATATCTTTCTTCGTTCAGAGCCCCTATACATAGGCGATCGTCCGTACGTTTTTACGGGCACGGACGGCTGGGAGATTGGATGGCTCTTGCCCTGCATTGGGCCACGCCATGTCTGATCTCACCAAAAACCATCAATACCAAAATCAGCTGCTGCGGCGCATGCCTGCGGATGATCTGGCGTTGCTCGAGCCGCATATGCAGCGCTGCGACTTGCCGCTGCGTATGATGCTGGTGACCCCGAATATTCCGATCGAGGCCGTCTACTTCATCGAACAGGGCATCGGTTCGGTGGTCGCCAGCACAGCGAGCGGCCAAGAGGCCGAAGTGGGCTTCATCGGCTTCGAAGGCATGACGGGATACTCCCTTGTGATGGGCGACGACCGTGCGCCGCATGCCTGTTATGTACAACTCGAAGGCGAGGCGATCCGCATCGAAGCCGGCGCATTCAAGGCAGCATTGGGGGCAAGTGCGACCATGCGCATGTTCCTGCTGCGCTTCATCAACGCTCTACAAACCCAGGCCGGCTGCACCGCGCTCGTCAACGCGCGGCTGAAGCTCGAGGAGCGGCTGGCGCGATGGCTGCTCATGTGCGACGACCGCGTGCCGGGCGAACATCTCGCCATCACGCACGAATTCCTGGCCATCATGCTTGGTGTCAGGCGGCCAGGCGTCACCGTTGCCCTTCAATTGCTCGAAGGCCGCGCGCTGATCCGCTCGCGTCGGGGTGAAATCGTCATTCGTGACCGCGCCGGGCTGCTGGAACTTGCCAATGGCAGTTACGGCGAAGCCGAGGCCGAATATGCAAGGCTGATCGGCGAGATCGGCGCGCCCTGATCAGGAGCGGTTGCCGCCGGCATCCGGCTTGCCCGATGTCGCTTTGCCGGGCGGCGCCGCACCGCCTTCAAATGCGCCCCGGCCAATCGACCCATCCTTGTCTATCGGCCCATCCCTGCCAATCGGCCCATCCCTGCCGACCGGCAAGCCGGCATGCTCCAGACTTGCAAGCTTGCACTTCGTCTGCTCGGCCGCCGCTCCGACAAGGCAGTCGATGGTGAACATGGCACCGGCGTGCTCGCTTGCCGCGACCGCCTGGCGGATCTTCGTCAATTGCGCTTGTGTGTAGTCCAGAAGCTCGACCAGGCCGGTATGATCCAAACCGCCCTCCATTGCAGGATGTCGAGAGGCCGATCTGAGGTCGCTCTTGCCACCGAAATACGCCCATTTGCGGGGCTTGCATAGCCGGACTGTCAAAATCGTACAGTCTACGCGCCACGGGATCCTCGCCCTATTGGACAAAGGTCCATCTTCGCACCCTCGCTACGTCATGCAAGTGTATATAAGCTATCGCTTGAATACTGGTCCGTACGTCTGTCGGGGAGATGTCGTGCCAATCCGCGAGAATCTCGCCGCCAATCTCAGGCGGCTGGTCCAACGCCACGCTTCCGTCAGCGCGGTGTGCCGTGAGCTTGGCATCAACCGCACCCAGTTCGAGCGCTATCTGCAAGGCAAGGCGGTTCCCAACAAAGCCACCGCCAGGCTGATCTGCGACTATTTCAAGATCGACGAGGATGAGCTGTATCGTGAGCCGGCCGCCGCGGCAGCCAAGGGCGACAGCAATGCAACGCTGCGCGAGGCACTGTACGAGAACATGGTGCGGCCGCCGTCGCCCGCCATCGCCGGAGGCACCTATTTCACCTATTTTTCGATCCCCGGCCGACCCGATTTTTTGATGCGCTCGGTCACCTTCGTGCGGCGTGAGGCCGATCTCGTCACCTTCAGGCGGGTAACGCGCTGGGCTCCGGTCGATGGCCAGGGTGGTTCGAGGATGCCCGGCAACCATTACGGCGTGGCGATCTCGCGCCTGAACTGGATCTATTTCACAGGCATCAACCGCCGCCAGACAAGCGAGCCCTCGATCATGACCGTACAGTGGGCGCCCATCTCCGAACCAGTTCTGGTCGGCAGGGCGATCGTCCTCACCGGATCGGGGCCGGCCTTTGTGTCGGTCATCATGCGGCAGGACGTCACCAGGATCAGCATGAGGCGAGCGATGCTGATGGCCCATATCGTCAGTCTCGACGACCCCAGCGTCGATCGGCTGGTGGTCAGTCTTGCACGCGAGACCCGCTAAACTCGCTTTCTACGGGAAAAATCGGGGAAAGTTTCAAGTTTTTCGACTATATTTTTCTTCGTTTCGGGATTTTTGCGCAAAAAATGCCGGAACTTTCACCCAAACCTGTCGTTTTCCAACTGATCGTTGCTTCGACGATCCCAAGCAACAGGAGGAGTACACCATGAACATCAAGATGATCTGTTTCGGCGCGATGACGCTCTCGATGGTTGCCGGCTCCGCGCTTGCGGCAGGCGACACCGGCACGTCGGCTCTCGACGATCCGGCCAAGATGCAGCCCTTCTACACCGATAGCGGCATGAAGACGATGGTCAGCAACGACGACTTCGTTAAAGCCTGGAAGGCCCTTACGCCGGACGACCAGACCGCGATGATGAAGGCCTGCGAGGACGAGGCGAAGGACGCCACTGCGGCCAACAGCCATCCGGAATTCTGCAGCAGCGTGAAAGCGAACGGCGGCAGCAAGTAGCAATCCGGCGAACCGATGAGAAACAGCCCCTTCGCGGGGCTGTTTTGCGTCTGCCGCAGGGCGCGCGGCCAAGCCCGCCACGCCACGATCAAGCCCGCCGGCGCGCCGGCCCATTTCCATTCCTGCTATGTTGCACTGCGACAAAATTGTTTTATGTTGCACTGCGATAAATTTGTTGCATTGCGATATCAGCCTGCCCGGCCGACGTTGCGCAGGGGCTGGGCCTTGCACGAAGGAGCCGTCGTGGCAGCATCGTTCCGGTCGGACATACAAGGATTGCGCGCGCTCGCTGTCGGCGGTGTCGTCGCCTACCATTTCGGCCTCACCTCGCTCCCCGGCGGCTTTGCCGGCGTCGACATCTTCTTCGTCATCTCGGGCTGGCTGATAACAACCCACCTCATGCAGGAGATCGGCGAGACCGGCCGGCTCGACCTTTGGCGCTTCTATGCCAGGCGCGCGCGGCGGCTTCTGCCGGCAGCTTTGTTCGTCATCCTGGTTACGCTGGCCGCCGGCTACTTCATCCTGGCGCCGCAGGAGCAGGCGCTCTATTCGCGCGGCGCCATGTTCGCCTCCGCCTATGCCATCAATCTGTGGCTGCTGCGCTGGTCGTTCGACTATTTCGCCGCCGACGCCACCAGCAATCCCTTCATCCACTTCTGGTCGTTGTCGGTGGAGGAGCAGTTCTATCTGGCCTGGCCGGCACTGCTTCTGCTGGCCGCTTGGCTGCGGCCGGGCCGGCGAACGGCCGCAGCCGTGATCGGCGTTGCCGGCCTTGCCTCCTTCGCCGCCTGCCAGTGGCTGACCAGCGCAGCACCCGCCTGGGCCTTCTATTTCTCGCCGCTGCGCGCCTGGGAGTTCGCTGCCGGCGGCCTGGCGACGCTGGTCCCCATGGCTTTGCTGCAGCACCGCATCTGGCTGCGGGCCGCACTTGGCTGGCTCGGCCTGGCGCTGATCGCGACGGCCTATCTCCTGTTGAGCGAGGACCTGCCCTTCCCCGGCTGGTACGCGTTGCTGCCGGTGGCCGGCACCGTGCTGGTGCTGCTGAGCGGCGTCGGCGGGCCGCAGACCAATAGACGGACCGGCTGGCAAGCCCTTGGCCCGGCTACCGCTTTGTCCCTGCCGCCCTTGCAATGGATCGGCACGCTCTCCTATTCGCTCTATCTCTGGCATTGGCCGGTCATCGTCTATGCCGGGATGCTGGCGCCGGACCTTTCCGTGCCGCAGCGCCTTGGCTGTGGCGTGCTGGCGCTCGCGCTGTCGGTGCTCACCTATCATTTGATCGAAGACCCGGCGCGGCGCGGCGCCTGGATGGCGGTGGGCGCCCGCGCCTTTCCCAGGGTCATTCCAGACGCAAAACCGCTTCGCGCTTTTCCCGGCCTTGTGCTGGTTCCCGCGCTGATGCTGACCGGCACCGGCGTGGCGGTCGCCTATGCCAACGCGCATCTGGCCACGCGCAATATCGGCCCCGAGCAGCGCGGCATCGAGCAGGCGGTCGAAAGACCTTCCATCGCGCGGGCCGTCGACAAGAACTGCCTGGCCGACTTCCAAACGGTGACGCCGAAACCCTGCATGTTCGGCCCGGCCGATGCCACCCGCACCATCGTGCTGTTCGGCGATTCGCACGCCGACCAGTGGTCGACGCCGCTGATCGAGGCGGCCAAGCGCAACGACACAAAGGTCATCACCTATCTTAAATCATCGTGCCGCGCCTCGCGGCTCTCCACCTTCAACACCGTGCTGAAGCGCGACTACACCGAATGCGACGCCTGGCGCGAGCAGGCCATATCAGAGATCATCCGCCGCAAGCCGCGCCTGGTGGTGATCTCCGAATTTTCCATCGGCAATCTGACCCGCGACCTGCCCGCCGCCGAACGCACCGCCGAAGTAGCGCGCTGGCAGGCCGGCCTGCGCTCGACCTTGCAGGCCTTCAGCCGGGCCGGTGTCGAGACGGCTGTTATCCGCGACACGCCGATCAACGCCAGCTTCGCCGGCTCCTGCGTGGCGCGCACCCTGTGGTGGCGCGAAGCCCCCTCGCCGCACTGCGATACGCCAAGGGCGGACGCCGCCAACGACAGCACCGCCGCCGCCGAGCGCGCCGTGGTGACCAGCGTACCCGACACCCGCTACATCGACCTCACCAACCAATTCTGCGGCCCGACCACCTGCCACGTCGTCATATCAGGCAAGCTGGCGTTTCGTGACAGGCACCACCTGGCGACGGGCTTTGCCGAGACACTGGCGGGGCCATTGGAGAGGGCCTTGTTTTAGGCGCCTGGGTATCTGCGCCCGGTCCGCATTGTTCATCACATCTTGAGAATCTGTGGAACGGGCTTGATCACGGATCCGGCCGGCATCGCCGGTCGGATCCATTTCACCCCTCACCGCCTCATCATCATCATCCCGTAATGCACTGCCAACAAATCCAGCCCCACCTTCAGCAGCTTCGTCACCACGTTCCGGCCCTCGCCGGTCTGCTCGGCCAGGCGCTTGAGGGAACCGTCCGCGCAGCAGACTTGTCGCACCACGGCGGCCACCTCCCAATGGCCTAGCGCTCTTGTGGCGACGGCATAGGCCCTGCCGGCGTCGAGAACGCTGTCGGCGATGCCGCCGCCATCGCGGCCACCGTCGACGCGCTCGGTCCAGCGCATCGGCTTGACATCAGCCTGCTGGCTGCAGCGGAAATCCTCGCGGTAGCGCAGGCCTGCCTCGCGCTGCTGGCGCGACAGCGAGGTGATGCCGATAAGCGCATCGATGGCGCGCACCCGCACGATGCCGCCGGTCGCGGCGTAGCCGTCATTCGACACTTCGTAGACACGGGCAGCCTCCAGCGTCCCCGCCGCCAGCCGCTTGCGGCCGAAGGCGTCATCCCTGAGCGCGAAATCATGGCCGACCTCGCGGCGTATGCGCACCTGCTCGGCCTCGCCCTTCGGCAATTTCGGCGCCTGCGGTTTTGCGGGTTTGGTCTTTTTGCTCATGGGAGACTCCTGGTTGGGTCGGATGGTGGGAGGCCGGCAAGTGGCGATCCTTCGCGCGCCCTCTGCCCTGCTGGGCATCTCCCACGTGGTCGGCAGAGCGGAGCGGGACGCTGTTCCTTTGGCCTTCAATGAACCGGAGGTCATCGCCCTCTTCGCCGCCGCGCCAGCATCCTTGCCGACCGGCATCCAGGCAGATGGAACCGGCGCGAGCTTTTCGACGTTATGTCGCGTCCATGCCAAGGGGAGGTTCGCCGATGACAGCCTTCATGCCGGTTACCGTGCGCTTTTGCGACAACAAAACCATGCTGGTCAGTTCGGTGGCCGGCGCAGCCGAGGCACTGCGCCACCAATGGCCCGACAAGACAGCACCTGGTTATCTCGAGGCGACGCGGCTGGTTACGCTCGCCGTCGACGGCACCTGCTGCCAGCGCATCGCATTCGACGCCTTCACCAGGGCGGCCAAGCAACAGAACATACTGGTGGCCAGGCCCAAAAGCCGCGCCCATGACTGGCTGAACGCGGTGGCTAGTCCATGAGGATCGCCAGCCAGCCGAAAAATTGATGCAACCGCCCGCCAGCGGGGCGCGTTTAAGGATGCGGTAGACAGAGCCGCGCGCAAAGCGAAGGTGAACGCGGTGGGTACGATGAAAACCGGAGTGCCGCTCAAAGTGCGGGTGGAGGATGAGGTCGAAGAGATCGACAGCGTCAGCGAAGCCGCCGATTTTCTGCAGCGCTGGCCGCTGGAGCGACGCGGCCATGTCTACCGCAGCGCGCTTAACGCCTGCAGCGCGGCGATCGCCGCGCAGATTTCCGAAGCCGACGCCATGAAGGTGTTTACCGGCTTTGCCCGGGTGACCGGCATATTGATCGCCGAAGGCAACCCGGCGATGGCGATGGACGCAAGGAGCATGCAGAGCCGCACGCCCAAGCAGGGCCGGCAGATGCCGAAGTAAGATTCTGGCGATTTTGCTCCGGGCTTGATTCATCTCAGATCCTCCACCTCTGTGCGGCGAGGCAGCCCCCTCACCCAGCCTCCGCTTCGTTCGGCTGACCATTCCGGGGCGAGCCACGTGTCTCGCCCGTCCTTCGGACCCCGAGGGGAGAGGAGACTTGCACCGTCGGTGCCCTCCTCTTCTCCCAGCGGGGAGAAGGTGGCCCGAAGGGCCGGATGAGGAGGCTGGCGCAGCAACGGGGGAGCGGGCTCATCCCGCCACAAATACGCGGCGCTGGAAGCGCGCCTGATGATAGGTGCAATAGCTTTTCAGCGCCGTGGTGCGCATGCCGCAGCACAGCATATCGGCGCCCGGCCGGCTGCCTGGCGCATCGTTTTCAGAATCCTCCTCCACCGTCAGATCCAGCGGCGCGCGGCAGCGTGAAAACAGGCAATCGACGAAGCGCATCGCCACGCCATGCGGCTGCCGGCCGATGGCCGCGCGCGGCGGCGCCGGCACCTCCAGGCGATAGGCTACGCCGTCGGCGATCAGCACGCCCGCCTCGCGCACGAACGAATGGGCGCGCCTGGGCCGGGCCACTTCATGCGCATGGATATCCTTGGCGGCAAGCACGCCATGCATCTTGCCGACGGCAGGCGTCGCATTCGCCGACATGCCATCGGCCCGCTTGCTTCCAGCGCGCTTGCCCCCGGCCTGTCTGGCTCGCGGCGGCGGCCCCTTGCCATTGGCAAAGCCGATCGCGCCCAGCATGGCGTTACGATGCACGATGCCGATGATGGCGTCGCGCGACACCGGACTGCCACGCAGCGCGGTGAACGCGACTGCAATCCTGGAGGCTGAAAGCCCGTCCTTCAGCCAGCGGCCGATCTCGTGCAATTCCGCGTCGCTATAGCTTGCCATATACCAGCTCCATCCAAAGTTCGGCCGCGCGCCGTCGGGCAGCGTCAAGGTTCGACCCGGTGGCCGGGCCGCAGTCAGGTTGTTTTTCAAGAGCCGGCTGTCAGCCGGCCAGCCTCAGCCGGATTGGGCCGATTTCCCGCCGGCAAGGTGCAAAAGCCGCGCCTCGGCCGTGTTTCTGTCCAGGGCGGAAACCGCCCTGCCCGTTAGCCTGTCCAACAGGATGACGGTGCCGTCCTCGGTGCGGATGCAGGATCGGCCAGCCGAAAAAACAGCGCCGGCGCCATGCCGGCCGAATTGGGGACCGGAGCCGCTGGGAGCGGCGGCTCCGGCCGTTCCGGTCGCCGGAAACAGGCGGACCGGACCCGAGGCTGGTGCAGTCAAGCACTGAGCCTCGGGCTTCACCCCGGCCGGGGAGGAGGACGGCCGGGGCGGAAGGGAATGGGCGGCGGTTATGACCGCCGGATGCGCCTCGCGTGAGGCCGGCGACTCGGCGCCATCAAAGCTGGACAGGTTTTGCATGACCAGATATAAGCATAACTCGAAAATATATGCAAGCCATTCTTTCATAGACGAGGGCCGCTTTCATCGCTCACATGGGCGCCATGGCAAAAACGGAACTGTCGATCAAGGTCGGGGCGGCGATCCGCAAGGCGCGCAAGCAGCGCGGCCTGGTCATGCGCCACATTGCGGAGCACAACGACACCGATGTCGCCGCCGTCGGCAACTGGGAAACCGGCCGCAATCTGCCCAAGACCGAGAACCTCCTGAAGACCGCCGCCTTCCTGCGCGTCGACCCGGTGGCGCTGGGCCAAGGGCAGGTCGTGTTTCTCGACGATGCCGGACCGGTCGCCGACGCGGAGATCGTCACCGATGCCGGTCCGCTGCCCGCCGGTTCGATGGATATCGAGGTGCTAGGCGCGGCCGTCGGCGGCGACGATGGCGATTTCACCTTCAACGGCGAGCCGGCAGGCTACGTCCAGCGCCCGCCGGGCGTGCGCAACCTGCCGAAGGTGTTCGCCCTGCACGTGCTCTCGGATTCCATGGTGCCGCGTTACGAGCCCGGCGACCTGATCTATTGCGGCGGCCGCGACGCGGTGCCCGGCGACCACGTGGTGATCGAGACCTTCCCCGAAGAAAACGAGCGCAACGGCAAGGCCTTCATCAAGAAGCTGGTCAAACGCACGGCGGGCGAGTTGGTGGTCGAGCAATACAATCCGCCGAAGACGCTGACCTTCAACCGCTACGCCATCAAACATGTCTGGCGCGTGATTTCGCTGAAGGAATTGCTGGGGTATTGAGGAGCGCTTCTTGCCTTCTCCCCTTGCGGGGGTGAAAGGCGGTCCGCACAGCGGACGAAAAGCCAATTGCTTGGCTTTTCGAGCCTTGAACGCCCTGAGCTTGCGAAGGGCCGGGTAGCGCAGGATCCACCTGCCGGGTCCCCGCTGCTTCGCAGCGCCCCGGCGTTCGCTGGCCTTTGATCGTGCCACTGGCACGATCAATTCGCTTACGCGAACCGGCCGTTCACCCTTTCGACAAGACTCAAGCCCGCCGCGCTCCCTCCAGCGGCACCTCGCGATCGCTCAGCATCTGCGCTTCGCTACGCACGCGCTGGCGCTCGTCGATGAAGGCCGCCTGGATCGTAACGGTCGCCCCCGGCAGTCCGTCGGCACGGCAGGCCGAGCAGACGATGCGGCCCGACAGAGCGGCAAGCGGCGTGTTCCTCGTCACGCCGAACCGCTTCAACTGATCGGGCCGCCACCAACGGTTGCGGCCGCAATCCGCGCACTCGACCGAGATCGAGGCGACATGCGCCATTGTTGGTTCCCTGCCCGGCAATGCCATCGCCCCTGCCTCGTCTTTGTTCCTGATTTGTTCGCATATTCCTGTGTTTTGCGCCCGGAGTCGAGTCGCAGTTTTCAAACTTTCCCAGAAGTTTTTCTTCTAAGGTAATTTGAGTTATGCTTTCACGCTGGATATGCAAATGTGAGTCGGAGCACGAACCCGCCCATTGCATCAAACCCGGGAGCGATAATGGACGCCCTTGCCGCCGATTTTGCCCGTTCCTGCGGTTACGCCGGCGACAGCCTGGCCCTGCTTGAAGCCTTCGAAGCCATCCGCCGCAACGGCATCGCCCACGCCCGTCAGGATCACGTCAGGCGCAAGGCGGTGATCGACGCGTTGAAACCGTCGGAGGCGCTGTTCCTGGCCGCGATTGGCCCGGCCCTCTCGGCGGAGGAGGCCATCGAGGACGCCGTCCGCTTCATAGCCTGCTGGCGCAACATACCGCGCTGGCGCCAGGAGCGGCGCCTGCCCGACCTGATCAGGGCCAAGCAACAGCGGCTGGTGGCGCGGTATTTTCGTCGCCATGGCCATCTTCTATGGGCGCGCGAAGCAGCGTGAGGCTGGACCAGCCATTTGCGGGTTCCATCAGCAATTTTTTCTTTCTAGACTGCGCAGGGGTGGCTGATCGTCGACGTGCATAGTTTGGAATGTTCAAGACTGCCCGCTTAAAATTTCAAACCTGGATAACGGCCGGCGCGGGAACCATCGCCGCCCTGTTCGTCGCCGGCCTGATGGGCGCGTTCGGCGCCCTGCCCCCCCACGCCCCGCCGCAATTGCCGCCCGATGCCGGCATCGATGCCGGGCGTTGGCATCTCAAGCCGGTGCGTGCATATGTCAGCCGCGCCAAGGTCTATGGCGTGCCGCTGAAACCAGGCCAGAAGGCGCTGGTGCTGGAGGTCGACCTGACCAATCGCACGGCGCAATCCGACAAGGCCTATTTCAATGTCTTCACGCCGGACGGACTCGCTCTGCTCGACGGCCTGCCGATGATCGCGCTGACCCGTGATTCGACTCTGACGCCGGAACTGCATCCCGGCATGACCGAACGCATGGCCTATGTCTGGCCGCTTGCCGGCGACGCCATCGTGCCGGCAAATCTCAGCTTCGGCATCATCGCCGAGATCTTCAAGCCGCGCGACAACCTTTACGGGACGCCCGGCTGGTTCAATCCCACTCGGCTCGGCACCGTCACCTTGCCCGTCGTCGACCTGCCCGTGGCAGACTCACGGAAAGGCGGCTCATGAATATCCGGGCCATCGGCAATCTCCTGATCCTCGCCACCACCGTGGCGCTGAGCTACGGCATGCAGGTGTCGAAGCCGCATTATGCCGAGCTCACCGCACCGATCCCGGTCGACGGCGCCGTCCACGACACGGTGCGGGCGCGCAGCTTCGCTGTCCGCCTCGACAGAGTGGTCTTTGCCCGCACGCTGAAGAGCGACCAGTTCGGCCAGGAGAAGCTTTTGACGACCAGCGGCCTGTGGGCGGTGGTGACGACCAGTCTCACCGCCACCAGCACCTCCACCACGGTCGCCGACGGCACCTGGCAAGGCCCGACCGGCCTGCGCTACCACCAGAGCGAACGGCTGGGCTACCGCCAGGACATGCCGCCGCATTCCATTGATCCGGGGTTGGAAAGACGCGGCCTGTTCATCTTCGAGATGCCGCCCGACCAGATCCCCGGCGCCAGCCTGCTGGTCGCCGCGCGCCGGTTCGGCCCGCTCGACGCCCAGGCCCGCATCAGCCTCGACGCGGTGCCGACCGGCGCCGATGGCCAGCCAGCGGATGTCTTGCCGCAATACGATCTTGATGCGCGACTGTAGGAAGGGGCGCGCAAGCCTAACTGCCCATGACCTGGCGCAGCAATGCAATCACTTCCGCAACAGAAGGACCTTCGACAGGGGGTGGATCGGCCCGCTCACAAAATTCCCTCCAAATAAACAGCGTGAGTTCCGCGCCATCGGTGCCCGGTTCGCTTGACGCATCAGTGAACTGTTCAAGGATCGATATCGATGGTCGGACCAGAAGAGCCGTTCGACCCAGTCATAGACAGGTATCAGGTGAAAATGGAACGAATGACCCGGAGAATGGCCGTAGCGACTGATGTAGAGCCGGTTAGGCCGCAGCCGCGACGTCAATGCCTTCTGAGCTTCCGCAAGCAATGGGCCCAATTCGGCCAGAGCCGCTTGCGGCAGTTCCAAGAGGTTGTTGGTCGGCAGCTTGGAACCAAGCACCAGGTACCCGGGCAGAGCAGAGTCAGTCCGGTGGCTCAGGAGCCAGAAATCCGTCGCGGAAATCTGAAACGGTTCGGGACTCTGCAAATTTTGTTCTCCGATGCAGGGAGCTCAATCGTTTCAGAGTAACCCAGCTTGAACCCAAAGCAATTCCGCAGCGCAGTTTGCGCTCGAAACTCTCAACACTGAGCAAGACCAAGGCAAAGGCATGACCGCAGTTTCGACCGATCTCGAACCAGCCGCCGACGAAGGCCGAGAGACCGAGAAAAAATGGCGCCGGCGCGGTCTTGCCGCGCTCGCTATCCTGCTGCCGCTGACGCTGGCCGAGACCAGCTATGACAGCGTCCGTGAATGGCTGCACGGCGACGACCTCATCGCCAGGGATGTCGAGTTCGGCCAGTCCGTGCCATTCGGCGGCAGCGAGTGGCGGCTGGCCGATCTGCGCGGCGGCAAGGCCGGCCGCTTGCCCGACCACGCCTTCGCCGTCATCGCCACCTTTGCGGTAACGGTTGGCGACCCCGATCTGCAAAAACAGTGGCTGGGCTGCAAGGTGATACTGACCGACGCCGCCGGGCGCCGCTGGCTGTCCGACTTCATCTCCGGCGTCGGCCTGCCGGACGGCGTGATGAACTGCACCTCGGCGATCTTCTCCGGCGCCAAGAAGGGCGAAATCATCACCGTGGGCGAAACCTTCATCGTGCCCGAGGACGCCATCAAGACCATCCGCCCGGCTGTCGGATTGGGCAGCGAGCGGCCGTGGTTCCTGCGCTTTCAGAGGCCGCCGAAGTGAGCGTCCTTCTCCCCGTAAACGGAGAGAATTCACTTCCCCGCCCGCTTCGCCATCGAAAACGCTGTCTCCAGCACGGCGGCGAGAAAGCATATGCGCAGCGGCTCGATCAGGATGCCGGTGGAGGAATCCTGGAACGGGCTGCCGAACAGCAGCGTCACGCCATGCGAAAAAATCTGCCAGACGTCGAGCTCGTGCGGACCGATCAGCCGCGTCGTGCCCAGCCATAGCCAGGCAGCGCCCCAGTCGAGCAAGCGGTAGCCGACGACCAGCGTGCACAAAAGCACCAGACTGGAGCTGACTGTCAGCCGAACCCCGTTGGCGATCGGCAGATAGCGCGAGCGGTAACCGGCGATGAAATGCTCGACGAAATCACGCAGGAATTTCGGCAGGCCGACATAGCGCCGGCCGGCGCGCTCCAGCCGGCCGTGCACGCGCATCAGGGCGGCATCGTCGCGCACGTCATAGCCATAGATCAGCGCCGCCATCACCAGCCAGATCAGCGGCAGCAACATGAAGAAGAACAGGTTGACGGCAACCGTCGATGGCGCGATCGACTCGACCGGCACCATGGGGGCGGCCGAGGCCATCGGCACCGGGTTCGCCAGCCCGTCCACTGAGGCCTGCAGGGCCGACCAGAAATTGCGGCTCATCAGCCATTGCAGCGCCGAGTCCTTCCAGCGGCTGATCACATAGAGGCCAACGAAGATCCAGTTGGTCTCGCAGATCACCACGACGATCTGCCAGAACGAGGCGGCTTTCGTTTTCGTCTGCATGAATTTGGCCAGCCGGTGGATCAGCCAGGACACCGCCACCGAGACCAGCAGCCAGCGCGAATCGAGCACGTCGAGCACATTGGCGCTCTGGCCGAAATCGGCCTGGTCGAGCGTGGCGCGCGAATATTGGCGAACGATGTCGCCCAGAAATCCCCAGGCCGCGTAATAGGCGAAGAACGGCAGCAGCGCGATGGTGATCATCCGCACCAGCCGCGAGCCGCGCCGGTCCACAGCACCCGGCTCCTTGACGGCTTGCGCCTCGGTGGTTGCGGCCTTGTCCGCGCTGCGCTGCGCGGCCAGCACATGCGGCAGGCCGGGGCGCAACACATGGAACATCGCCACCGTCACCACCAGCTGCGCCAGCGCCACCAGCGTCAGCATCGCCAGCCCGGCGAAGTGATTGGCCAGCGCCACCTTCGCCGCGAGCTGCATGAGGAGATCGCCGACCAGCACGCCGGCCAGCACGAGTGCCACGAGTTGCGGCCAGAACCGCCGCAGCAGCGAAAAACTCAAGGTGATCGGTCTGATGATATCGGCAAACATGAGGTTCTCTCACGATGCCACCCGCCCCAGGTCTTTCTAGCAAAGCATGCTTGTTTTGCAAGAATGGGGGTCCCTAGCAAGCGCAGGTGCGAGGCACCCCCCTCTGTCCTACCGGACATCTCCCCCGCAAGGGGGGAGATTGGACGTCATGACTGCTTTCGCCAATTTTCAACGTTGAAGAGAAAGCGGCGAGGACGAAGCTGCCAATCTCCCCCCTTGCGGGGGAGATGTCCGGCAGGACAGAGGGGGGTGCCTGGGCGCCAACCGCTCCTCCCCCTTTGCTCCTCACCTTCTCACCCGCGATTTCAGCCACCGGTCGAACGCCACCGCCAGGATCAGGATGAGCCCGATGACGATGCTTTGCGTGTAGGACGAGACGTTGTTGAACTGCAGCCCGTTTTGCAGCACGCCGATGAGCGCGGCGCCCACCACCGTGCCGCCGACAGAGCCGATGCCGCCGAACAGCGAGGTGCCGCCGATGACGACGGCCGAGATGACCGTCAGCTCGTAGCCAATACCGGCGACTGCTTCGGAGGAGTTCAGCCGCGCCGACAGCACGAAGGCGGCAAGCCCGGCAAAAAAGCCGACGATGACATAGACCGAGATCAGGATGCGGTCGACGCGCAGGCCCGACAGCCTTGCCGCCTCGGCATTGCCGCCGACGGCATAGACGGCTCGGCCGTAGCGCGTGTAGCGCAGCACGATGTGGCACAGGATGGCGGCCGCGGCGAAGATCAGCGCCGGCACCGGCACGGGGCCGATCAGCCCGGTTCCGAACCAGCGCATCGAGGCGTCGAAGCCCGAGATCGGGCCGCCGTTTGAGATGGTCAGCGTCAGCCCGCGAAACACCGTCAGCCCGCCCAGCGTGACGACGAAGGGCGGCACTTTTAGCCGGGTGATGACAAGCCCTTGCACCCCGCCGGCAGCAGCGCCCACAACGACGGCGGCCAAGAGTGCTGCGAACCAGCCGAACCCTTGCGTGCCGCTCGTCGACAGCGACAGCGTGTTGGCGGAGCCGCCCTTGGCGACCACGGCGGCGACCATACCGCAGAAGGCGAGCAGCGAACCGACCGACAGGTCGATGCCGGCGGTGAGGATGACGAAGGTCATGCCGAGCGCAATCAGCCCGGTGATCGAGATCTGCCTTGTGATGTTGAACAAATTGATCGGGTCCATGAAGCTCGGCTTCAGCACCGTGAAGACGATGATCAGCGCCACCAAGAACAGCAGCGGCCCGAAGCTCATCAAAAGCCGCGCGAAGTTGATACCGCCGCGCTGATCCTGTTCCCCCGCCACGCTCATAGTATCTCCTTGCGGTCGAGTGCCATCAGTTCCATCAGTCTTTCCTCGTTTGCCTCGACGCCCGGCATCTGGCCGGTGATGCGTCCCCGGCGCATGGTGACGATGCGGTCCGACACCGCAAGCACCTCGGGCAGCTCGGACGAAATCATCATCACCGCAATGCCGCGCGCCGCAAGCTGCACCAGGATCTGGTGCACCTCTGTCTTGGCGCCGACATCGACGCCGCGAGTCGGCTCGTCGACGATCAGCACTTTCGGATCGCGCGCCAGCCAGCGCGCCAGGATCACCTTCTGCTGGTTGCCGCCCGACAGGCCTTCGATCGCCTGCTCGGCCGAAGCCATGCGGATCGACAGCATCTTGCGAAACCCGGACAGCGCATCGCGCTCGCGCCGCTCGGCCATGAAGCCGAAACCGTTGCTGAAGCTGCCCAGCGAAGCGATGGAGAAATTCGGCAGGATGCCCAGCGCGGCAAAGATCGCCTGGTGCTTGCGGTCCTCCGGTAGCAGGCCGATGCCGAGCGCAATGGCGTCCGCGGGTGATGCCGGGGCGATCGGCTTCCCGTCGAGCGTGATGGTGCCGGCCGCGATGCGGTCGGCGCCGAAGATGGCGCGCGCCAGTTCCGTGCGGCCGGACCCCACAAGCCCGGCGACGCCGAGGATTTCACCGGCCTTGAGGTCGATGTCGACGCCGTCGAGCACGATGGCGTGGGGCGCCTCGGGGTCGCGAACGGTGCGCAGGCCGCGCACCGACAGCACGATATCGCCGGCCACCGCGCGCTGCGCCGGCCGGGCGTAGAGCTCGGACGCCGCGCGGCCGACCATCTTCTCGATGATTTTGGGCAGCGCGATCGGTCCGCCCTCGCGGTTAAGATGCCCGGCCAGCCGCCCGTCGCGCAGCACCGTCATGCGATCGCATATGGCGGACGCTTCCTCCAGCCGGTGGGTGACGAACATGATGGCGACCTTGTCCTTGCGCAGCCGATCCATGATCGACAGCAGCCGCTGCACCTCGGTCTCGGTCAGCGCCGAGGTCGGCTCGTCCATGATGATCAGCCGGCTTTTCAGCGACAGGGCGCGGGCAATCTCGACCAGTTGCTGTTCGGCCACCGACAGCGCCGACACCGGCGTCATCGGATCGATGGAGAGGCCGACGCGGGCGATGATCGAGCGCGATTCTTGCTCCATGCGCCCCCAACTCACCAGCCCGAGCGGACCGATCGGCGCGCGGCCGATAAAGATATTCTCCGCCACAGTCAGCGTCGGGATCAGGCTCAGTTCCTGGTAGATGGTGACGATGCCGAGCCGCTTGGCATCCTGCGGGCTGGATGGATGATAATCGGCACCGTCGAAAGTGATGCGGCCGCCCGACGGCGGCATGACGCCCGAGAGAATTTTCAAGAGCGTCGACTTGCCGGCGCCGTTTTCGCCCAGCAGGCCGAGGATTTCGCCGGGGCGGATGTCGAGCGAGACATCGCTTAGCGCGGTGACGCCGGCGAAATGCTTGGTGATGCCCTCGACGGCGAGCAGGACGGGTTCGGGCGATGCGGATTCAGCTGGCAAGGGTTGCTCCTCTGATGCAGTTCATGCCGGCACGCTCAGCACTTGAACACCCCCCTCTGGCCTGCCGGCCATCTCCCCCGCAAGGGGGTGTTTGGACCGGAGACATCGCGAACAGGTGTGCGAGGACATCGC